>JBAQUQ010000441.1:0-10660 GCA_049297615.1 Burkholderiaceae bacterium | reverse complement strand
GTGCTCGCCGCGGCCGCGCCGGTGGCTGCCGTGTCGGGCAACCTGGAGCGCCTGTGGTTCGAATACCGCCGCAGTGTGCGCCGCGCGCGCGCCCTGCAAGACGTGATGCTGCCCGAGCTGGACCAGTCGATCGTCGACATCGACAACCGGCTCGAAGAGCTGGAACGTGAAGACGCGATCTCGATGCGGCAGGGGGCCGTCCCGAACGGGTGTTAAGCGGTTTCGTACGCGTCGTCACGCATCCGAAAGTGTTCATCAGCTGTCATCCGGTGCAACCGGCCAGCTCGCGATCGGGACCGCGCGTCTGGTGGCGTGCCCGCGGCGGCGCAGGATCGGGCGGACGGGGCGCATCGCTGCGCTCATGTCCCCCGGCAACGGCCTTCGGCCATCGCCTCCTCCTTTACTTCGCTCCGCAATACGCCCCATCCGCCCGATCCAGCACCAGGGGCTGTCCCCGGCGTGTGCACCCGCTTCAATTCAACTGCTCCATCGCGCTTCGCGCGACCCTCGACGCGTGCGTCCTGAACGACATCTTCCGGCCACTTCCAGTCATCCAAGCGGACAGAAAACCGCCGCGCCAATGACTGGTCTCAAAGTACAGCAGACGTACGCGGAGGGCCGCTCGCGAAAGCGAATTCTCCAAAGCTGTCGATCAGCGATTTGTCGTGCCGGCTGGGATCAAAAGCCTGCCGAACGGCTGCTTCCGAACGTCGCGAGCTGACGCTCTCGACCCTGAGCTGCCGCTCGCCTTTGTGAAGACCGGTCATACGTTCGTCAAAGTACATTCGCCCCTTCGGGTGGTCTTATAGGAGAAGAAATGGCTGCAACAAAGAAGACCGGAGCGGGGGACAGTAAGCCAACGGCGCAGAGGGCGGGGGCGGCTGAAACCCGTAAGGAACTGTTCGCCGCGATCGACGCGATTGCGTCTCGAGGTGGCATTACTCGGGACCGAGCGATCACTGCTTGGTATGCCGCGACGCTTCTCGGTATTGACGAGGACGAGGCGATTGACGCGGCGACGGTTGACGGTCCCGAGGACGCCGGGTGCGACTTCATTTACGTGGATGCTGAGCACGAAACCATCTACGTGCTCCAGGGCTACGTTTCTGACAGACCCGAACGTACGGCGAGCATCAGAAAGTGGAACGCACTGGTCGCGGCTGTCGCGAGCATACGAGATCCGGTTTCTTTTCAGCACAGTGGCCGTTCCGACATATACGCTCTACTACAGGATCCGGAAGCGCAGAACTATTCCCTCATCTTCGGTTTGGTAACGCTGGCCGCAAAGTCCGATCAAATCGCGCGGCAACGTGAGTCAACGGTTCGATCTAAAACCTACGGATCGAACGTGTCGTTCTTCTATGAATACCAAGAGACTCTCTACGACAAGTATCTGATCGCGAAAACTACTGATAGGACTGTGCCGGAGGACACCCTCAAATTCAGCAGTGGGGGCCTTGCCACGATCAAGGGCGATTTCGGTCAAGCCATCGTAGGCGCTGTTCCTGCGAGTGAGCTTGCTCGCTGGTACGAGAAGTATGGAAACCAGCTGTTCGAAGGAAACGTTCGCTTGTTTATTGGCCAGCGTAAGGGCGGAATCAACGAAAAGATGATCGAAACCGCGATCAACAGGGACGGTCACTTCTGGGCGCTGAACAACGGCATCACCATCGTCGCAGAGTCGTTTGAGGGCGTGACCGAAGAGAAGTACAAGCTACGTTACTTCTCGGTTGTGAATGGCTGCCAGACGACCGTCAGCCTTGCGAAAGCGATCGAGGAATCTGACGAGGCTGCGAAAGCGCAGGTTCTGGTCCGTGTCGTTGCCGCAAAGAAGGCACTTTTAACGGACATCGTTAGGTACAACAACACCCAGAACCCGGTGAAGCTCTCCGCTGTCCGTTTGCTTGACCCGATTCAGGAAGCGCTGCGTCAGTCATTTGACAAGATTGGCTACTCGTACGCGCCAAAGCAAGAGGGTGCGCGGCTAGCCAGGAACCCCAAGAAGATCGAGCTCGACCGAGTCGCGCAGTATCTCGCTGCAATGTCCGAGGACACGATTCTGGACTCTGTCCGTCGGAAGAGCGACTTGTTCGACCGCTCGTACAAAGTGATCTTTCCCAGGGGCTTACAGGCCGAGCGCGTGTTCTTGGCGTGGCTGCTGGCCCAAGAGGTTGAACGAGAGCGTATCGACTTGTTGAAAGCCAACGAAGACAGCGAAGATCTTGTGATGAAAGCAATTCTTGGCATTCACGGTACGCCCTGGGGAATTTACGTTGCAAACACATTGCTCGAACAATGTGGCTCCGACCTTTCCAAGCTAAGTCTTAAGAAGATGGATACGGAAGACTTCCGGAATGCCGTGGCCAAGTACACGAAGAAGGCTATGGAGCTTTACTCGGAGATTGCGGTCAACATCGTCACGTCCGTGGATGAAGACTCGAACGTGAGGAACGAGATCCGGGTGCGCCCGTTTCTCGAGAAGCTCAAGCGGACCTTGAGCTTGCGCATGGCTAGGAGCTCCTCTTGGAGGTTGCCGAAACTGCAAACAGTTGCCAGCTAGGTGAAGTAGATGCGTGGTTGGACGCGCCCTTCGACCCTTCGAACGGCGGCAATGCGGTGCCAACACCAACGTCGCATCCTGGCCGCGAGTTCCAGTTCGCGGACTGCGCCGACAGCCGACCTTGGTCGGCCGAGTTCGCGCATCGAAAGTCAGCTTCCTGGCGCGGCCCCTTACTCACACTGGCGGCCATTTGCGGGTGCTACTGACCGTCCGGTTCAGGCACCCATGTCCATGTCTCGACTTGAGCCCGCGTTCCTCCCTATATCCGCTCGCCCATGTCGCGGCTAGAGTGGGGTTTGCTCTCGCGTCGCAGAGTAAGTCCTGTGCGATCCTTCAGCACGCCCTTGTGTGCACGCTGTTCTGTCGTTTCCACGCTTACGGGAGCGTGACCGGTTGGGCCGCAGACTCGCTCGCGACCAAGCAGGGCACCTTGCTCGCCCCGCAGCAGGGATGTCGGCTGAATTGTGAACATGCTCAATATCCAAGCAGCGCTAGGAGGTGACAAGATGAACTTTCCACGCCGGTTCTTGAGGCATGCCGCGATAGCTTTCGCGATCGTTCTCGGACCTTCCGCTTGCGGCGGTGGAGGTGGCGGCGGTGGAGGAGGAGGAGGAAACGGCAGCGTAACTCCACCGGCCCCCCTCAACCTTGCTCTCCTTGCCGGTGCCCTGGCCGGTGCGGGATACGTCGATGGCGCCGGCGCGGATGCACGCTTCAATAGACCCCTCGGCGTTGCAACGGACGGCACGGGCAACACTTACGTGGCGGATAACTCGAATCACATCATTCGCAAAATTAGCCCCACTGGCGTCGTTTCAACCCTCGCCGGCACGGCCGGTTCCGCCGGTAGCGCCGATGGCACTGGCGCTGCCGCGCGTTTCGATTCACCTTCCGGCGTCGGCACCGACAGCGCCGGGAACGTATACGTCGCGGATACCCTCAACAGCACGATCCGCAAGATTACCTCCGCCGGTGTGGTGACGACGCTTGCTGGCTCCGCACCCTCCTTCGGCAGCGCCGACGGCACCGGAGCTGCCGCGCGCTTTGCTCTTCCGAACAGTGTCGCAATCGACGGAAGTGGAAGCGTCTACGTGGCGGATGCGGGCAACTCCACTGTCCGGAAGATCACCCCAGCAGGTGTCGTCACCACCCTCGCCGGCTCGGCCGGTTCCACGGGCGGCGACGACGGCACTGGCGCTGCGGCGCGCTTCTTTCAGCCACAAGGCATCGCCACCGACGGCGCTGGGAACGTCTACGTGACGGATACCAGAAACCACACCGTCCGCAAAATTACTGCGGCCGGCGTCGTAACTACTCTCGCCGGGTTGGCCGGCACGCCCGGCAGCGCCGACGGCACCGGCACTGCCGCGCGCTTCAATACGCCGATCGGCGTTGCTATCGACAGCGTAGGTGACCTCTACGTGGGGGATGCCTTCACCATCCGTAAAATTAGTGCTGTCGGTGTCGTCACTACTTTCGCCGGCTCGGCAGGCTCCCAGGGCAGCGCAGATGGCATTGGCGCGGCGGCGCGCTTTGGTACTTCAAATCAGGTCGCCATCGACGGCGCCGGGAACGTTTACGTGGCGGATTGGGTAAATAACACCATCCGCAAGATTACCCCCTTCGCCGTAGTGACAACTGTCGCCGGCTCGACCGGCAACGGCAGCGCTGACAGCACGGGCGCGTCGGCGCGCTTTTCTTCTCCAAGAGGCGTCGCTGCCGACAGCACCGGCAACGTTTACGTGGCGGATTCCGTTAACCACACCATCCGCGTTATCACCCCCGCCGGTGCTGTTACGACTCTGGCTGGCATGGCCGGATCGTTGGGAAGTGCCGACGGCACTGGTGCTGCCGCGCGCTTCTATTCTCCATTCGGCGTTGCTATCGACACCACTGGAAATGTCTACGTGGCGGATCGCAGCAACCACACCATCCGCAGGATTGGGCCTGCCGGTGTCGTCACAACCCTCGCTGGTACGGCTGGGTTAAGCGGCTTCACCGACGGCACCGGCGCGGCGGCGCGCTTTACCTTTCCTTCCGCCGTCGCGGCCGATAGCTTAGGCAACGTTTTCGTGGCGGACTCCGGCAACCACACCATCCGGAAAATCACCCCCTCGGGTGTTGTCACGACATTTGCCGGAACGCCAGGTCAGTCCGGGGGTACGGACGGCAAAAGCACGGCACAGTTCAACTCGCCGCTCGGTGTCGCCACCGACAGCGCGGGCAATGTTTACGTGGCAGATACCAACAACTTCACCATCCGCATGATCACCCCAGCCGGGGTCGCCACGACCCTCGCTGGTTCAGCGGGCAGGATCGGTAGTTCCGACGGCACTGGTGCGGCCGCGCGCTTCTTCAATGTGGCTGGCGCAGCAATTGATGCCTCCGGCAACGTCTACGTGGCGGATTCCCAGAACAGGGCTATTCGCAAAGTGACTCCGACCGGCGTGGTGACCACGCTTACCTTTGTGTCGAGCGACTTGCCGGGGACGCTCCCCTTCACGTATGGCGTAGCGGTCCAGGGGTCGTCACTCTACATAACGATCGAACATGCCGTGACCGTGGTGAGGAGCCTGCCGCAGTAGCGGCACAAATGCTGCACTGTCTTCGGTCCGCTCGCCGGCCCCAAGGTACTGACGCTGCGAGGTGCCATGCCCGGTGAAGCGTGCTTCAAACAAGACCTGTGCACCGACATGCTGGGTTTCAGTCTACAAGCCACCCTGGGATGTGCTGCCAAAGATCGCCAGGCGCTGGAACAACTGTGTCGCCATATTACCCGCCTTGCGCTGACCAACGAACGCGTGCAGTTCAGCGCGACCGGACGGGTTGTGCTGAAGGGAAGGTCAAGACCCCCTGGCGCGACGGCACCACGCACCTGGTGATGTCGCCGCTGAAGTTCATGCACAGGCTGGCCGCGCTGGTGCCACGGCGGCGTCTACCGACCCCTGGGTGCCGGTGAGGCGTGCCGTGCCACCGGCTGCTTTGCGCCATCCAAGTCGGGGCGTCGAATGTCAGGGGTGGGTCGGCAGCGTCAGTTCGTGCCCGTCGGATGCAGCCGTTCGGCTCCGAAATTTTCGCGCTCGTCGGTCGGCATGCACGAACGACGGCTTTCGCCGTCACTGACTTTCCTGGCGGCGTCGCCGAAGGTCAAGTTCCGAGGTAGACCGGTCGTTCGCTGAGAAAACCGCCGCCGACTGCTATGGGTCGAAAGCAGTCAGTCAGCGCTGCGCCGAAGGCTCGACGCAAGTCGACGTAGACGAGGTTGACTTCAGCTCGACGTCCCCAGCCGCGCCCTGACGAAACCGCTCGCCGCATAACGCGTCACCCGAGCGTAGTAGCGCTCGGTCAGGCGCTGCACCATCGCGGCGTAGGCGTCCATCAGCTCGGGGCGGATGCTGAAGTGGTCGTAGTTGACGACCACGTCGATGCGCCGGCCCAACGCTGCGACGCGGCGTGCGACCTCGGTCTCGATCTCTTCGATGTCCTGTTCAGTGTCCACCGCCAGGCCCTCGAAGTTGATGAACAGCAATTGGGCCCGGGCGTCGAAATCGATGCGCTGCGCGAGCGGCAGCGTCAACATGCTCTCGCGCAGGTTCATCGGTGCCGGCGCGAACAGGCTCGCGTCCATGAGGCGCAGTTGCGGGTTGATGGTGGGCACGAATTCCATCTGGGCGAGAACGTGGCGTTCCAGGTCGATGCCGGGTGCGATCTCGATCAGCTCGAGTCCGCCCGCTTGGGCGAGCTGGAACACGCAGCGCTCGGTCACGTAGAGCACGCGCTGGCCGAGCTTGCGCGCGCGCTCGCCGCTGAAGGTGCGGTGCTCGACCTCGCGCACGAACTTGCGGCTCGTGCCCTCGCTGTCGATGTGCACCTTGCCGTCGGCCACGCGCACTTGCAGATCGCCCGCGGTGAAGGTGCCGACGAAGACCACGGCACGCGCCGACTGGCTGATGTTGATGAAACCGCCCGCACCGGCCAGGCGCGCGCCGAACTTGCTGACGTTGAGGTTGCCCATCGCGTCGGCCTGCGCCAGTCCGAGCACCGCGACGTCCAGGCCGCCGCCGTCGTAGAAGTCGAACTGGTTCGGCTGGTCGATGATGGCCTGGGTGTTCACCGCGGCGCCGAAGTTCAGGCCGCTCGCCGGAATGCCACCGATCACGCCGGGCTCGGCGGTGAGCGTGAGCAGGTCGATCACTTCCTCTTCGGCGGCCACGTCGGCCACGCCCTCGGGCATGCCGATGCCCAGGTTGACGACCGCGTTGCGCTTCAGCTCCAGCGCGGCGCGGCGCGCGATCACCTTGCGCTCGCTCATGGCCATGGGCGCGAGCGTATTCATCGGCACGCGGATCTCGCCAGCGAACGCCGCGCTGTATTGCGTGACGAAGGTCTGCATGTGGTATTCGGGCTTTTCCGCTACGACGACGCAGTCGACCAGCACGCCGGGGATCTTCACCTGCCGGGGGTTCAGCGAGCCGCGCTCGGCCAGGCGCTCGACCTGCGCGATGACGATGCCGCCGCTGTTGTGCGCGGCCATCGCGATCGCCAGCGCCTCGAGCGTCAGCGCCTCGCGCTCCATCGTCAGGTTGCCGTCGGCATCCGCCGTGGTCGCGCGGATGATTCCCACGTGGATCGGGAAAGCCTTGTAGAACAGCACTTCTTCGCCGTCGATCTCCATCAGCCGCACTAGGTCTTCGTGGGTCGCGGCGTTGATCTTGCCGCCGCCGTGGCGCGGGTCGACGAAGGTGGACAGGCCGATGCGGCTGAGCGTTCCCGGCTTGCCGGCGGCGATGTCGCGGAACAGGTGCGTGATCACGCCTTGCGGCAGGTTGTAGGCTTCGATCTCGCCCGCCACGGCCAGCGCCTGCAAGCTGGGCACGAGCCCCCAGTGCCCGCCGACGACGCGCTTCACCAGCCCCTTGTGGCCGAAGTGGTTCAGCCCGCGCTGCTTGCCGTCACCCTGGCCAGCGGCGTAGACCAGGGTCAAATCGCGCGGGGCCCCGCGGCCGGTTTCGGCTTGCGTGCCGAGAAAGCGTTCCTCGAGCGCCACCGCGATGCCCTCGGCGAAGCCGATGCCGACGAAGCCGCCGGTGGCAACCGTATTGCCGTCGTGAATCAGGCGCACCGCCTCGGCGGCGCTGACGATCTTGTTCGGCCGCGCCGGATTGGACGCGCCGAGTCTGGCCGTGTTCAGGTGCATGGACTGCCTTGCGCGAGGGTTGACGACGTGGGTTTCGTGTCGACTTGCGGGAGCCGGTCGCATCAACGGCGGCGCCTACTTCCAATTGAGATTGAGCTTGCGCTGCGAAGCGGCGCAATCTCGCAAGTACAGGTTGATGAGGCTCTGGTACGGAATGCCAACTTCCTCGGAGATCGCCTTGAAATACGTGATGGCGTCCGCGTCGAGCCGAATGGTGATTTGCTTCTTGAGTTGTGCCGCGTAGGGGTTCTTCCTCGCAGCGGAAAAATCGTACTCTTTGCGCATTTGAAACCTCTAGAGGTAAGACTTGGATTCCTTGGCAGTCGCCTTGCGAGCGGAAATGATGCGAACGACCTTGTCTTCGCTCCGATAGCAGTGGCAGACGAGCAGCAAGCCAAGCGCGCTGCTCAGGCCAAGAAGAACAAAGCGGTCTTCGTCTTCGGAGTGATCGGGATCGTCGATCAGCTTGGCGCGCTCATCGACGTAGACGGATTTGGCCTCCGCGAAGCTCACGCCGTGCTTCTTCAGATTTGCGGCCGCTTTCCTGGCGTCCCACTCGAAGCGAAGTGTGCTCATGCATGCAGTGTAACTACGATGTAGTGCCAAGCTGAACACCGAGCGGCGGGCCTGCCAGGCGCCGGGGGCGTGTCGAGGCGCGTGTCGAGAAACCGGCGAGCGTGCAACAAGATGCACTTTCCCCCGCGCACTGCGCGCCCTGTGCCGATCGGCGCCGCAGCGCGAATTCACAATAGGCGGCGTCGCGCTTCGAGTGCGACGCCCAGGCACGCAGGAGAGAACCATGCGCATCGGTTGCCCCAAGGAAGTGAAGAACCACGAGTACCGGGTCGGGCTGACGCCGGCCAGTGTGCGTGAACTCGCCAGCCGCGGCCACAAGGTGCTGGTGCAAACCGGCGCGGGTGCCGGCATCGGCCTGGCCGACGAACAGTACGCGGCGGCCGGCGCGTCGATCGTCGCCGACGCCGCGAGCGTGTTCGCCCAGGCCGAGATGATCATCAAGGTCAAGGAACCGCAGCCCAATGAATGCGCCCAGCTGCGCGAGGGCCAGATCCTCTACACCTACCTGCATCTGGCGCCGGATCCGGAACAGACCGCCGCCCTGGTGAAATCGGGCGCGATCTGCATCGCCTACGAAACCATCACCGGACCGGGCGGCGGCCTGCCCTTGCTGGCGCCGATGAGCGAGGTGGCGGGCCGCATGGCCGTCCAGGCGGGCGCGGGCCATCTGGAAAAGAGCAAGGGGGGGCTGGGCATGCTGCTGGGCGGAGTTCCCGGGGTGGCACCGGCCCAGGTGGTGATCCTGGGCGGCGGCGTCGTCGGCACCAATGCCTTGCAGATGGCCGTGGGGCTGGGTGCGCGCGTCGTCGTGCTCGACACCAATGTCGATCGGCTGCGCCAGCTCGACCTGGTGTTCGGCAACCGCATCAGCACGCTGTTTTCGACGGCGCAAAGCGTCGAGGACGCCGTGCTGCGCGCCGACCTGGTGATCGGCGGCGTGCTCATCCCCGGCGCGGCGGCGCCGAAACTGGTGACGCGCTCGATGGTCGGGCACATGAAGAAGGGCGCCGTCGTCGTCGACGTCGCGATCGACCAGGGGGGTTGCTTCGAGACCTCGCGCGCCACCACGCACGCCGAGCCGACGTATCAAGTCGACGAGGTCGTGCACTACTGCGTCGCGAACATGCCCGGTGCAGTGGCGCGCACCTCGACGTTCGCTTTGAACAACGCCACGATCGCGCATGCCCTGGCATTGGCCGACAAGGGCTGGCGCCAGGCCCTGCACGACAACGTCCACCTCCGCGCCGGGCTCAACGTGGCGGCCGGCAAAGTGACTTACAAGGCCGTCGCCAAAGCGCTGGGCTATAGCTATACGGCGCCGGAGAGCCTGCTCGGTTGAGCAGCGCCGCGGCAGGCGCGAGCAGGGGGGCGGTCAGGCAGCGGCGTCAACGGCGCGTGCGCACGAGCAGGACCGGAACCGTCGCCTCGCGAAGCAGGCTTTCCGCGACGCTGCCGATGACGACGCGACCCAGGCCGCGTCGCCCGTGCGTGCCCATGACGATCAGGTCGGCCTGCCAGGCCTGGGCCTGCGCGAGCAGGGCCGCAGCGATCGGCCGATTGCCCGCTTCAACCACGGCGGTGGCCACCGGGACACCGGCCGTCTGCGCCTGAGCCGCGGCACGATCGAGAATCTCCCGTCCTTCTGCTTGAAGCGCCTCCTCGACGGCGGCGAGGTTGACCATGGGGTGCCCGAAGGTCTTGGCGTGGACCAGGACAAAGACGATGAGAATTTCGCCGCCGATGGACTTGGCCAGTTGAATCGCTTCGTTCAATGCGGCGGCGCCGGGTTCGCTACCGTCGTCGGCGACAAGCAGGCGTTTGTGCATGACCAGTCCAAGCGGCCCCGCGGTGGGACGGCGAAGGCTCGAGTCTGCGCTGCGCAGCGCGACCCGGCCTTGAGGTAAATCAACTTCGACAGTGGCGATTGCCTGGGTGAAGTCGGACATCGGGCGGCTGCCGTGTGAGGCATTGCACACTCGCGTGGTCAGGGACTGGTCAGTTCCGCGATGCGATCATGCGTGGACGTCGACTCCGAAGCGCCGCCCGGCGACCCAGCATCCGTGATGTCTCCCCTCGTATCGGCAGGCGACGAAGCCAATCGGTTGATCCAGCGTCTGCGTTCGACGCTCCTGTGCTGCGCCCTGCCCCTGAGCCTGATGGCTTGCGCCTCGCCCGGCTCGCCGCAGCAAGAGGCTGCGCCGAACGAACCGGCCGCAAGCGCTGCCGACGGCGTGACGCTCGCCTCCAATGACGTGCCCGACGCGCGCGAGCGCGAGGCAAATTCGCTTCAGGCCGAAGCGCCTGTCGCCGCGCAGGCCCCCGAGCCT
>JBAQUQ010000440.1:0-2370 GCA_049297615.1 Burkholderiaceae bacterium | reverse complement strand
GGCCTGTTCCTGCGCCGAAGGCGGTGCGTCCTCGCCGCGCGCCAGCGCGCGACTGCGCATCGCCAGATGCAGCCTCGCGCCGTTGTCCTCGATCTTGTGTCTCAGCGTTGCGGTACGAATCGGCATGGCAGTGTTCCGGTTTGGGAGGCAGATCGGGCCATCGCGCGAGGCGCTGGCCCGAGCCCTGGTCAATCGTCGTCGTCGTGGTGCTTGCCGCCGGGCAAGCCCGAGACACGCGGGATGCGTGCACGAATCTTCGCCACCGTGTGGCGCTTCACGTCGGCTGCCCATTGTGCGTCCACGGGTTGAGGCAGTCCGAACAGGCGCAGGTCGAGCGCGAGATTCGTGACGTAAATGTAACCGCCGTGGCGCACCAGGCTCGCCGGGAACAGCAGGCCCTTGGGAGCGCCGCGCGAATCCAGGCCGTTGAAGTCGCCGAGCTTGGCGATGACGCGTCCACTCGGATCGATGACGACGATTTCGTCGGCCTGATTCGCCGCGACCCAGAGGTTGTCGTCTTCGTCGATGATGAGCCCGTCGGCCCCGTTCACGCTGTGGACGAAGACTTCGGGCGTGCCCGGCATGCCGCCCGAGCTGACCGGGATCTTCACGACCGTATCGTTGCCGGTGTTGGCGACGAACAGCGCTGTGCGGTCGCGATTGAAGGCCATGCCGTTGGCGCCGAAAGGCGGCACGCCGGCCGTCTGCAGCAGCGGGCTCGTGACCCAGTTGAGAATTGCTCCGCCGTTCGGTCCGGTCTGCCAGATCGTTCCCTGAAACGAATCCGAGATGTAGACGTTGCCGGCAGCGTCGAAGGTGAGGACATTGGGACCCGCGGCGCCGCCGCCGGGAATGATCGTGAACACGGTCGAAGCGCCCGTGGCCGGATCGACCTTCAGAACCTGTTGCTGGCCGAAGTCGATAACGAGCAGATCGCCGGTGGTCGGATGGAAGGCCAGGTCGAGCAGGAATGTCGACGCCCCGGCGATGTTGATCGTGTTCAGCAATTGACCGTGGCGGCCGAACACGAACACCTGACCCACGCCGCTTGACGTGCCGCCGACGGCGAAAGTGGCGACGTACACATTGCCCCTTGAATCGACGGTGATGCCTTCGGGATTGGTCGCCCCCGCCGGCAGCGTCGCGAACCTCGTGGCCGGCGTACGGTCCCATGCATGGCCGAGTTGCGCGACGGCCGTCAGCAGCAAGGTAACAAGAATTCGCTTCCAATCGATGTTCATTGATTCATCCCCTCGAGAAGGCCACGTGACATCACGCCGGCTCAAAGTAGCATGTTCGCGCCGCGCCAACAATTAGGGAGAGCGCCTGGGACACATTGCGATCCGGGCGCACCCGGCTGGGCTTAAGCCAGAATATTCATATCCCCGCACACCCACAGCGCCATGCCGAAACCCAAAGCGAATCGCCGCAAGGTCATGATCACCTGCGCGGTCACCGGCGCGATACACACCCCGACGATGTCGCGCCACCTGCCGATCACGGCCGACGAGATCGCCGACGCCGCGCTCGGCGCGTTCGAAGCCGGCGCGGCGATCGTGCACCTGCACGCGCGCGACCCCGTGACCGGCAAACCCGACCAGCGCCCCGAAGCGTTCGCGCCTTTCCTCGGGCGCATCAAGAGCGCCGCCGACGTCGTCATCAACATCACGACGGGCGGCGCGCCGACGATGAGCGTCGAAGAACGATTGCTGCCCTGCGCCTACTTCAAGCCCGAAGTCGCGTCGCTGAATATGGGTTCGATGAACTTCGGCCTGTTTCCGATGCTGGCGCGCTTCAGTGAATTCAAGTTCGACTGGGAGCGGCCCTATCTCGAAGGCTCGGACGACCGCATTTTCAAGAACACGTTCCGCGACATCGAAAACATCCTCACGACCTGCGCCGCGAACCACACGCGCTTCGAGATCGAGTGCTACGACATCGGGCACCTGTATACGCTGCGCCACTTCGCCGATCGGGGCCTGGTGAAGCCGCCGTTTTTCATCCAGTCGGTGTTCGGCATCCTGGGCGGAATCGGACCGCACCCGGAAGACGTGGCGCACATGAAGCGCACCGCCGACCGGCTGTTCGGCGACGACTATTGCTGGAGCGTGCTCGGCGCCGGGCGCAATCAATTGCCGATCGCCGCGCAGTCGGTGGCCCTGGGCGGCAACGTTCGAGTCGGCCTGGAAGATTCGCTGTGGATCGGTCCGGGGCAATTGGCGCAGAGCAATGCGCAGCAGGTACGCGCGGCGCGCCAGGTCATCGAGGGGCTGGGCCTGCAAGTCGCCAGCGCCGACGAGGCGCGCGAAATGCTGCAGCTCAAGGGCGGCAACCAGGTCAATTTCTAGGAGCCTGCCGGGCCCTGCGCGG
>JBAQUQ010000439.1:0-2212 GCA_049297615.1 Burkholderiaceae bacterium | reverse complement strand
GCAAGCGCCCAGCGCGCCCACCGCGCCCGAGGCGCTGTCGGGCGCCGCGACGCTCAGCCCATGGCGCACCGTGTTCGGGGGCTTCCTCGCTGCGCCAGGCGGGGTCTTCGGTGTTCCCGCCCGGCCGGGCAGTGGCGCGTTTGTCAAGCTGATCGCGCCCATGGCGATCGCGCTGAGCGGCAACGACCTCTTGATCGTCGACAGCGGCGCCGGCCGCGTCTGGCGCGCCGACCTCGCGCTCAACACCTTGACGCCCATTGCCGGCGCGCCGGCGACACCCGGCACGGCAGTCGCGCTCGGACCCGATCTCTCGGCCTGGGTACTGGACGGGGTGTCGCGCCAAACGCTGCGCTTCGCGCGCGACGGGCGCCTGCTGCAGAGCCATCGCGGTGTCGGCGTGGCGGCGTCGGTGGCGGCGTTTGCGCTGGCCGATGGCGCGTCGACCCTGCTCGTGGCCGACGACAGCCTGCGCCAATGGCTGGAGTTCCGGCCCGTCGGGGCGTTTGCCTTGTCGGTGCGGCCGAGCCGTGCCGACGGGCGAGCGGTGGGCGGCGTCGACGCGATCGCCAGCGCGGGCGACACTGTCTATGTGCTGGACCGCAGCGCCGCGGTCGTGCACGTCGTGCGACGCGACGGCGTGGTGCAAGGGAGTCTGGGCGAGGGTGAGCTCGAGCAGCCGGTGGCGATCGCCGCCGACCGATTCGGGCGCGTCTTCGTGCACGACGCCCAGGGTGGCACGGTCAAAGTGCTGCGCGCCGGCCAGCCCACCCAGGTGTTCGATGCGGCACGGCTGCGCGTTCAGGTGATCGGCGGCATCGCCGTCGACGAGCGGTTCCTGGCTGTGTCGGACCGGCTCACGGGCCAGGTGGTCATCCACCAGTGGCGCGACGCGGCAGGTCCATGATGCGGCCGCACCGATACCCTTGGGCGCTGCTCGCGGCCCTGCTGGCCCTGGCAGGCTGTGCGGGTTTAGAGCCCGTGCGCGGCCAGATGCATTACGGCATGGACGACGCGCCGGAGGGGCGCACCCTGTTGTGGCCGCAGCCGCCGGAGGTGCCGCGCTATCGCTATGCCGGCACCTTGACCGGCGAGCAGAACTTCCGCCGCCCGGGCGGCGAGCGCAGTGCGCTGCGCGAGTTCGGGCGCTGGCTGGTCGGGCTCGACGAGCGGGCGGCATCGCCCGTGGTGCTGCAGCGCCCGGCGGCCCTCATCGGCGACGAGCAGGGGCGACTCTACGTCAGCGATACCAGCCGCCAGGCGGTGTTCGTGTTCGACGAGAAAGCGGGCGAACTGCAGGTCTGGGAGCGCGCCGGCGGTTTGCTCAATTTCGTCGCGCCCTCGGGGCTGGCGCTCGGCCCGGGCGGCGATCTGTACGTGGCCGACGCCGAACTCGCCTTTGTCGCCCGGCTCGATGCCACAGGCCAGCCCAAAGGCGAAATCGGCCGCGGCCTGCTCGAGCGCCCCACCGGCCTGGCGCGCGATGCGCGCACCGGCCTGCTCTTCGTCGCCGATACCTATGCGCACGACATCAAGGTGTTCGACGCCGCGGGCAGTTTGGTGCGGGTCATCGGCGGGCGCGGTGAAGGCGACGGCGAGTTCAACTTCCCGACCCACCTGGCCTTCGTGCAGGGCGAGCTCTATGTGACCGATACCCTGAACAGCCGCGTCCAGGTGTTCAGCGCCGAGGGCGAAGTGCTGAACCGCAAGTTCGGCACGCGCGGCCTGTACCTGGGCAATCTGGTGCGCCCCAAGGGCGTCGCGGTGGACAGCGAAGGCAATGTCTATGTCGTCGAGTCCTACTACGACAGCCTGCTGGTGTTCTCGCAGCAGGGCGAGTTTCTGCTGCCCATCGGCGGCACCGGAACAGCCACCGGACGCTTCTACCTGCCCGCTGGCCTGTGGGTCGACGCGAAGAACCGGGTCTTCGTCGCCGACATGTTCAACGGCCGGGTCGTGCTGTTTCAGTTCCTGGGGGGCGGCTGATGCGCGCGCGTTTCGATGCCGTGACGCCCCGGCTCGCCGCACTGCTGCTGGCCTCGCTCGTGGCGGCCGCTCCAGCCCTCGCGCAACGCGTCTCGGACGTGCGCGCAACGCGCCACAACCTCTCCACCGGCGGGCCCGGGACGACGCGCGCCGCGCCAGGCGCCACGACCGAGGTCTGCGTGTTTTGCCACACGCCGCACGCCGCGACCCAGCAGGACCAGGGCGGCGC
>JBAQUQ010000438.1:0-15526 GCA_049297615.1 Burkholderiaceae bacterium | reverse complement strand
ATGTTGCCCTACACCTCGGGCACCACGGGCCTGCCCAAGGGCTGCATGCACACCCACGCGACCTTGATGGCCAACGCGGTGGGCGGGCAATGGGCTCACGCCGGACCCGAGAGCGTGAGCCTGGGCGTGGTGCCGATGTTCCACATCACCGGCATGATGTATTCGGTGCTCGCATCGGTGTACGCAGGCAGCACCTGCGTGATCCTGCCGCGCTGGGACCGCGAGACCGCGGGCCGGTCGATCTCGCATTGCCAGGTCACGCATTGGACGTGCATCCCGACGATGGTGATCGACTTGTTCGCGAGCCCCAATTACCGCAGTTTCGACTTGTCGAGCTTGCGCTGCATCAGCGGCGGGGGCGCGGCGATGCCGCAAGCTGTTGCGCAGCGCCTGAAAGACGAATTCGGATTGACTTTCGCCGAAGGCTACGGTCTGACCGAAACCGCCGCGCCCAGCCACTCCAACCCGCCGGAACGCGCCAAGTTGCAATGCCTGGGAATTCCTTTTTTCGGGGTCGACTCGCGCATCGTCGATCCGGTCACACTGCGGCAACTGCCGATCGGCGAGTCCGGCGAGATCGTGACCCATGGGCCGATGGTGTTCAAAGGGTATTGGCGCCATCCCCAGGCCACGGCAGAGGCGTTCACCGAGATCGATGGCAAGCCATTCTTTCGCACCGGCGACCTTGGCCACATGGACGATGAAGGCTATTTCTTCATCACCGACAGGCTCAAGCGCATGATCAACGCAAGCGGCTTCAAGGTCTGGCCCGCCGAGGTCGAAGCCCTCCTGTACCGGCATCCGGCCGTGCAGGAAGCCTGCGTCATCGCGGCGCCCGACAGCTATCGCGGTGAAACCGTCAAGGCCGTGGTGGTGTTGCGTGCGGACGCCTCGGGCAAGACCTCGGCGCAAGACATCGTCGACTGGTCGCGCGAGCAGATGGCGGCGTACAAGGCGCCGCGCATCGTCGAGTTCATCGATGCCCTGCCCAAGTCCGGGTCGGGCAAAGTGATGTGGCGTCTGCTGCAAGACCGGGAGCGCGGTGAGGGCAAGCCTTGAGGCCGCTTCCTGAAACTTCGTGAGGCGATTTGGACCTGCCGCGGAGTGCACCCGCAAGTGTGCGAAATCTACGTTTTCATTCCTTGCTTTGCGCCTGGCGCGCCAGGGTTGTGGCCGAGAATCGTTTCGAGCCGTTTCGAACCCGGCAAGCCATCGACAGTGCGTTTCAAGTCTCGACGAAACGGATGAAACTGGAACACGACCCCGCCCATGCAAATACCGTCGGTGCAGATGCCCTTTGAACCAGAGCGCACGCCACAGGGTAGCGCGTCCGCGGCTGCGCCCGACCCCGCAGGAGCCTCAGCGCCGACCGAAGCTCCGACTCGCGGCGTGGCCACGCTCGACGCCGCGGCCCTGGCCGGGCTTCGCGAACTCGATCCGCAGGGTCGCAACGGACTCATCGAACGCGTGGTCAAGGCGTTCCAGGAATCGCTGGCGCGCCTGTTGCCGCAGTTGCTCGCCGCCGGTTCGGCGAGCGACGCCAAGGGCGTTCGACACGTGGCGCATACCCTGAAGTCTTCGTCGGCGAGCATCGGCGCGTTACGGCTCTCCCGACTCTGCGCCGAACTCGAAGCGGCGCTGCGCAATGGCGACGTGCAAGGCGTGCAGGCGCGGGTCGACGCGGTCTGCCTCGAAATCGAAAGCGTCAAACCCGCCCTCGAGCAACTGACGCAACCGCCGCTGAAGGCGCGATGAATTCCAGGCCCTCGCCGGTCGACGACGAGTTGGCGGTGCCGGCCCAGTTGTTGCTCGTCGACGACGACGACGTCAACCTGATTCTCGTCGGGGCAGCCCTGCGCGAACGCGGTTTCAGTGTCATCCAGGCGACCTCGGGCGAAGAAGCGTTGCGCTTCGTGGCCGAGGCTGCGCCCGATGTGTTGGTGCTCGACGCCCTCATGCCCGGCCTGGACGGCTTCGAGACCTGCCGCGCGGTGCGCCGCCGCCCCGGGCTGCAAGCCCTGCCCGTGCTGATGCTCACTGGCCTGGACGACGATGCGTCGATCAGCCGCGCCTATGAAGCCGGCGCGACCGATTTTTTCGTCAAGTCGAACCAGTGGAATTTGCTCGCCGGGCGCCTGCGCTATCTGCTTCGCGCGGCGCGCACGCGCAGCGAGCTCGAGCGCAGCAAGGCCAAGCTGGCACGCGCTCAGGACCTGGCGCGCATGGGAAGTTTTGAATGGAAATCGGGAAGCGACGCGCCGCAGTTCTCCGTTGAAGCACTGCGCGTGCTGGGTTTTCGCTTCAGCGCACCGCCCTCACTGTCGCGCGTACTGCGTTCCCTGTCGGCGCAAGACCGCGTCAACCTGATCGCCATGCTGCGCGACGCCGTCGAGCATCTCGCAGTATTGACCACCGACGTGGCAGTGACGCAACGCAGCGGACGGCAACGCATCGTGCGCATCGAAGCAGAACCCGAATTCGTGGACAGCGGCCGGCTGATCGGCTACAGCGGCATCGTGCAGGACCTGACCGACCGGCGCGTGGCCGAAGACAAGATTCGGCGCCTGGACAATCTCGACGCTCTCACCGGATTGCCGAACCGGCGCCAGCTGATCCGGCGCATCGAGCGCGCCATCGACGTGGCGCGTCATGCCCAGCACCAGGTGGCCTTGCTGCTCATCGACCTGGACCGTTTCAAGATCATCAATGACACACTGGGGCATTCGGCCGGCGACGAGCTGCTGCTCGAAGTGTCGCGACGCCTGAAGAAATGCGTTCGCCATTCCAGCGATATGCTCGAGGCGGGTGGCGACGCCGTGGCTGCGCAGACGGCCCATTCGCTCGAGGCCGTGGCGCGTTTGACCGGCGATGAATTCATGGCGCTGTTGCCCGAGGTGAACGACGAGGCCGACGCACAGCGCGTGGCGACGCGAATCCTCGAACTGATGCGTGAGCCCTACCTGGTGGGTGGCCAGGAATGTTTTGTCACCGCCAGCATCGGCATCAGCCTGTACCCGCGCGACGGCGTGAGTGCCGCCGACTTGATGAAAAACGCCGATGTCGCCATGCACGCGGTCAAGTCCGCCGGGCGCAACGACGCCTCTTTGTACAGCCCGGCATTGGCGGGGCGCGGGCGCGAGGCGCTCGTATTGGAGAGTGCCCTGCACAAGGCGATCGAACGCAATGAGCTCGTACTGCACTATCAGCCCAAGATCGACGTGCGCGACGCGCGCATGATCGGCGCCGAGGCCTTGATGCGCTGGAATCGCGGCGGCGAGCTGATCTCGCCTTCCGCATTCATCCCGCTGGCCGAAGAATCCGGGCTCATCGTCCCCTTGAGCGAGTGGGTCGTGCATCAGGCCGCGCGACAGGCGCGTGCCTGGCAAGACCGCTACGGCGCGGGGATGTCGATCGCCGTCAACCTGCCGCCGCGAATTTTCGAGCGCACCGACTTGGTGGCATTGATCGACGGCGCCGTCACGGCCTGCGGCGTTGCGCACAGCGTCATCGAATTGGAGATCACCGAGACCGGCTTGATGAAGGAGTTGCACAACGTCATCCCGACGCTGCACCGACTCAACCAGGTCGGTGTGCAGATCTCGATCGACGATTTCGGCACCGGTTACTCGTCGCTCGCCTATCTGACCACCTTGCCGATCAGCGAGTTGAAGATCGACCGCAGTTTCATTCGCGATCTCGGCACGACGCCGCAGAGTTTGGCAGTGGTGACGGCGATCATCGCCCTGGCACGGTCCCTGAACCTGCGCGTTGTCGCCGAGGGCGTCGAGAACACGCGTCAAATGCAGGCGCTGCGCCGCCTCGGATGCGGCGTCATGCAGGGCTTCTTGTTCAGCGGCGCCAAGCCCCCGGGCGAGATCGACACCTGGTTGCAGCAAGTTCTGCTGCCGCGCAAGGCGGTGTGGATGGAAACGGCTGCCCGCGACGGCGACGATGCCGGTGAAGCGGCGCCGACGGCCGTGAGTGCGCTGTGGACGTCGGCCGAATAGGCCGTGAGCTGGGGCGCCCGGGAGGTTTGGCGGAAGGGGTGGGATTCGAACTCACGGACGGTTTCCCGTCGCCGGTTTTCAAGACCGGTGCAATAGACCACTCTGCCACCCTTCCAGTCCCGCAGGCAGTTTAAGCGATCACTCTCGATAGGAGGCGTCGATCCGATCGACCAGGCGCGTCAACGCGTCAAATACGTCCTGTCCCGCGCCGAAATCGGCGCGGAACTGGAACGAATCTTCGGTGCAACGCTGCTGCACCGCCTCGGGAATATCGATCACGGCGCCCATCGCCGTCGAGGCGCATTGAACTTCGCAGGCGCGGTTCAGCGTCCACAACAGCACGAAAGTGTTGGCCAGGGTCGGCCCCCAGGCGAGCAGGCCGTGGTTGCGCAAAATCACCGCCGGCCGGTCGCCGATGTTGCGCAGCAGGCGCGGGCCTTCGTCGGCGTGTACGGTGATGCCTTCGAAATCGTGGTAGGCGAGCTTGTTGTGCAATTGGGCTGCGTAGAAGTTGCTCATCGACAGCCCGGCCTTCGCGCACGCCACCGCCATTCCCGCCGTGGTGTGGGTGTGCATCACGCAATGCGCTTGCGCGATGCCCGCGTGAATCGCGGCGTGCACGGTGAACCCAGCAGGGTTGACAGGCCACGCCGAGGCGCCGACCTTGCGGCCCTGCAAGTCGATCTTCACCAGGTTCGACGCCGTCACTTCGCTGTAGTGCAAGCCGAAGGGATTGATCAGGAAATGCTTGTCCGGGCCTTCCAGGCGCAGCGTGATGTGGTTGTAAATCATCTCCGTCCAGCCCAGGTGGACGAAGATGCGGTAGCAGGCCGCCAGACGAATCCGCGCGTCCCATTCGCTGTCGCTGCAATCGATAGATCTTGTCCTCATGAGCCTGAGCCTGCCGGTGCATTCGCTGCCGGCATGGTAGCAAGGCCGGCCCGGATCCGAAGTCCGACAGGCTCCTAGCGCTCTTCGCCCGACTGGCCGGGCTGCTGCGCCGCTTCGCACTCGACCTGGACCACTTCGCGCCGGCCGCCGTCGATGCGCACGGCAGTGAGCCGGCCGCCCCAGACGCAGCCGGTGTCCAGGCCGAGCAGATCCGGGCGATTCACCAGGCCCAGGCTCGACCAATGACCGAAAGCGATGCGGGTGCCCAGCGTGCGCCGGCCAGGTGCGTCGAACCACGGCACCCAACCAGGGGGCGCGGCCTGCGCACTGTTGTTCAGGTCGAGGGTGCCGTCGGCGCCGACGAAGCGGATACGGGTCAGCGCGTTGACGATGAAGCGTAACCGACGGTGCCCCTGCAGGCCGGTGTCCCAGCGGCTGGGTTCGTCGCCATACATCGTGTGCATGAACTCGCTCAGAGCCGAGCTGCGCAGCATGGTCTGCACTTCGCCGGCCAGCGCCAATGTGGTTGCCGCGTCCCACTGCGGCGCCACGCCGGCGTGAACCATGAGCCAGCCCTGTTCGTCGGCGGCCAGGCGTTGCTGGCGCAGCCAGTCTATCCAGGCCTGGGCGTCCGGCGCGGTCAAGATATCGCTGAAGCTGTCGCTGCGGTGCAGGCGGCGCCCGCCGAAGGCCACGGCGAGCAGATGCAGATCGTGGTTGCCCAGCAGGCACAGCGCGGAGTCGCCGAAGCTGCGCAGCAGTTGCAGTGTCGCGAGCGACTGCGGCCCGCGATTGACCAGATCGCCCAGCACATACAGCCGGTCGCGCGACGCTGAAAAATCGAGTTGTGCGAGCAATCTTCGAAACGCGTCGCAGCAGCCCTGCACGTCGCCCACCAGGTAGTTCATGGCTCGATTCTGCTACGCTGCGCTTCCCGCCGGAAGCGCGCAACAGGTGCCTGTCGGGCTTTGCGTCGGGCCCGACCCACAGCCCGACAGGCTTCGAGATGGCGCAAAGTGCATGGATGTCGCCCTCCTGATTTTTCTGATTCTTCTCAACGCCGTGTTTGCCATGTCGGAAATGGCGCTGACGGCGAGCCGCAAGGCGAGACTGCAAGTCATGGTGGAGGCCGACGACGCCGGCGCGCAGGCGGCGATGGACCTGCACGACAACCCGACCAAGTTTCTCTCGACGGTGCAGATCGGCATCACGTCGATCGGCATTCTGAACGGCATTGTCGGCGACGCGGCGTTCTCGGCGCCGTTCGCTCGCTGGATCAACTCCACCTTGGGCATCCAGGACCGCGGCGCCGAGATCGCCGCGACCGCGATGGTGGTGGTCACGATCACGTTCCTGACGATCATCTTCGGCGAACTGGTGCCCAAGCGCATCGGCCAGATCTACCCCGAGACCGTGGCCCGGCTCGTTGCGCGACCGATGGAATGGCTGTCGGCGGCGGCACGGCCGTTCGTGCGCCTGCTGACGGTGTGCACCGAGGCCTGCTTGCGCTTGTTGGGCATGCACAATGTGCCGGACCGCAGCGTCACCGAAGAAGAAATTGCCGCGAGCCTGGTCGAGGGGCTGGACGCGGGTGTCATCGAGGCGCATGAGCATCAGATGGTGCGCAACGTGTTTCGCCTGGACGATCGGCAAGTCGGCTCGATGATGATCCCGCGCGCCGAGATCGTGTGGCTCGACGCCGACGCCAGCCCCGAAGAGGTGCTGCGCTGGATCGCCAACGAAGAACATTCGCGCTACCCGGTGTGCCGCGGCGGCCTGGACGACGTGCTCGGCGTGATTTCGGCGCAGACCTTGCTGCAACGCTCGATGCAGGGCCATGCCCTGGCGTTGACAGAAGGCCTTCAGGCGGCGGTGTTCGTTCCGGAAACCCTCTCGGGCATGGAACTGCTCGACAATTTCCGCGCCTCCAATGCCCAATTGGTCTTCGTCGTCGACGAATACGGTGAAGTGCAGGGGATGATCACGGTGCGCGACGTGCTCGAGGCGATCACCGGCGAATTCACGACGCCGTCCAACGAAGACTCGTGGGGCGTGCAGCGCGCCGACGGCAGCTGGCTGTTCGATGGGCTGATTCCGGTGCCCGAGCTGAAGGACAGGCTGGCCTTGAAGGAACTGCCTGAAGAGGACCGTGGCCGCTACAACACCCTGGCAGGAATGGTCATGCTGCTCCTGGGCCGCTTGCCGAACACCGCCGACTCGGTGGAATGGGACGGCTGGCGCTTCGAAGTCGTCGATCTGGACGGCAAGCGTGTCGACAAAGTACTTGCCAGCGCGATGGCACGGCATGTGCAAGACGCGCCGATGGACTGAGCCCGCGCGCTAGGCGCCGGAAGGCGACTGGCGGCTGGCGAAGGCCCAGCGGCCATACGAGCGGATGGGCTGAGCCCCGCGCGCGATACAAGCGCCCAGGCTGAGCCCGCGCGCCGCGCCATCGATCACGCCACCGATCAGGCCCGCGCAGTGCGGGCGGTGGGCGCTACGGCGTCCAGGTCGTCGAAGTAGTCCGAGGCCACCGGCTCGAGTTTGTGATTCGTGTGGCGGCGGTCCCCGGCGAGCAGCAACTCCCGCATCTCGGGTTGCGGCAACAGGCGCCGATCGTCGCTCTGGGGCAGGGCGTCGGAGTCGTCGCGCATGCCCGTCATGAACAACTCGCGCACGTCAGCCAGCGCGGGCAGCGCGCCGTCTTGCCATGTGTGCACGCAGACGTGGGCGGCCTTCAGGACCCTGGCCAGACGCTCGTGGCGGTTCACCGTGCGCTTCGACTCGTTGCTGCCGCGCACGTCGATGGCGGCGACGACACGCGAACTCGGATCGCACACCAGCAGGTCCACGCTCAGCCGGCCAGCGCGATTCAGCCATTGCCCGTGCGGGTTCTCTGTGGGGACGCTGATGAATCGCGACAGCGGCACTTGCGCCAGCACCATGTGGTTTCGCGGCACCGCGCGGCGCAGCAGTTCATAGGCCTGACGCTCCGCCAGGGTCATGACGCGAACCGCCTGCGGCGGCCAGGCTTGTACCGTGTCGAGGAACTCGGATCGCTTGGCGGCTTGCTGCGCGACAGTCACGCGTCGCCGCGACCACAGCGCCGATACCAGGACCAGCACGGAAAACAGCAACGAGGCAATGGAATCTAGATTCAACATGGCGCCCACGGAGGAACGTGAAGGCCTACAGCCTAGTTTCGCGGCGCTTTCGGGGCAAGCGGACATGCAATCAAAAGAACAGGGCTTGCCCATTCGTGCGCGGCGCAGGGCGGCGCACCGTACGGCGCTGTTGCGTCCGTTACAAGCGGCGTTGTGCAGGGCAACAAGTTGTCGCGACGGTGTCGATGCGCCGGATCGGGCAGGCGCGACACCACGCCATCGATCAGAAACTGAAAGCCAGGCCCAGCAGGGCATGAGGCTGGGTCAACGTGTCGCCCTCGATCGACACCGCGCAGCCGCCGGAACATAGAAACGAGCCGCTGCTGTCGATAAGCGTGGCGAAACCGCGCAGTTCGGCGCGCAGGCCAAGCCATGGGCTCAGCGGCCAGGCATACCCCACGCCGACATTCATTGACGCGCGCAGCTCCGCGACGAACCCGGCGACACCCGGAGAGAACCTCGTGAACCCCAGGCCGCCCACCACATAGACCCCGTGGCCGACGCGCGCGTCCAGGAAATTCGTGCCGCCCAGGTGTACATGGATCAGCTGTAGCGCGATGCGTTGCGGCGCGCCTGCGCTGGCGACGCCCTGCGTGTCCAATGCGCTGCGCTGCTGCGAGATCAATAGCTGCAACTGTCGCGCAGTGTCGAGCGTCCAGTCCACGCTGAAAGAAGCCGCCGTGCCGGCGTCCAGGCGCAGCGCTTGATCGGCAGGCCCGGCCGAAGCGCCGGCCGCAGAGCGCTTCAATCCCGTGCCGCTGCCGGCGTAGCCGCCGAAGGCCGTGAGGGTGGTCTGGGCTGTGGCCGGCAGCCCCCCGAGGAGTGCAAGCAGGAACAGGGCGCCAACGGCGCGGACGATGGTTTGTCCCAGCATGGGCCGATGTTAGGAGGCCGACATGCCCTCGTCGCGATCGAATCCTCACCTTTCGCTTACAAACAGTTGCATACTTACACCGCAACGCGGTTCGCGCGTGGTGCCGCCGCGACGCAGCGAGGATTGAAAACGCATTGGCGCGCAAAGCAAATTCCACTCGGTGTGACTTTGTCGGCAGGGTCGGGCGGGGACCCGCCCGCGAGTTGTATCGGCGAGGTTGCTGGGCCCGATTTCGGCCCCTGATTTGCGGGTTGACACCTTTTCGGGGTCTCGCCGATGCTTCGCAACGCTGCGATGCTTGCGCAACGGATTCGACAGGACCAGGCCGCAACAGCTCTCAGGCCTCAACAGATCCCAACAGGGCTCAAGCAAAAGGACTTTTATATGTCAGTCACCTCGATGTTCGGGCAGCTCACGCAAGGTTCACTCACCAGCAATGCTGGTTTGGAACGCTCCCGCGAAGGCTACCGGCCGAGCCCCACCACGCAGAACGATGCGGCGCTGCCCGGGCAAGCGCAGATTACGCGCTGGAGCCAGCGCATGACGCAGCAGTCCGAACTCGCCAGCGCGCGCCAGATCGCCGGACTGTCTGACGCCGAGCTGGCCGCCCTGGCCACCGAATTCGCGCTGTCACCGCGCCACAAGCGCTCCGACATGATGCGTTTTGCAACGCCGGTGGGAGTGGCCGCTTTCACCGCGGGCCTGTTGGGGCTGATGCTGCAGGACGCCTCGCTCGGCGTGGCGGGTCGCGGCATGCTGTCGGCGTTCGAAGTGATTTGCCTGGCCAGCCTCTTGGGCGGCCTGATCGCCGTGGCGCTCGCGACGGTGAAGGCTTTCAGCCTGACGTCGGTGGAGCTGGCGTATGGCCAAGTGGGCTTGTATGCCGGCGTGCTCGACGAGCAGCACCCCTGGCTGTACAAGACCTATCTGGCCATGCGCAATAGCGCGGCCCAGGAGTATCGTGAAATGGTGTTGCGCACCCGCGGTGTGCTGCGCGGTGTCGACTGCGTGTTGATGCGCGAGATCGCCCGCGCCGACGAAGAGCGTGTCATGACGCTGACAGCGCGTAGCGTCGCCGCCCAGGTTCAAGACTGCAAGGGTGCGGCCGCCGCAAGCGCCGAGGGCGTCAATGCCGAACCTCGGCTCGTGCTCGTCGAGTCGAACCTCAGCGCGGCTGCGTGAGCAGGGCGCGCAATGCAGTCAGCTTGCCCTTCAGCCGACGTGCGTTGTCCTTGCCGATTCGAAGCATCAGCTTCTGACCCGAAGTTCGTTCTTCAATCTCGGGGTCGGCGAATTCCACCATCACCCAGGGCCGCGTCGGCTGGATAGGCCCCTTGACATTGGCCAGCTTGACCTCGATGGGTTCGGGCACCGCCGGCGTGTCGAGCAAGTGGTCGATGACGGCGATCACGCGGTCATTGAAGGGGCGCCCCGGGTAACCCAGGTTTTCATAGGCGCGCTGGAACTGCGGGTAGAGGAGCCGGTAGAGCGCGATCACTTGCTTGGTTTCGAGCGACTCGACCCAGCCCACGAAGGCTGCGTAGCGCTTGGCATTGGCGAAGGCGATCATTTCCGCATCGCCCGTCGTCAAGGTCGCAAAACGTCCGGGTGTCGGGTGCACCGGCCAGAATCTGGCGGGTGAATGGGCGCGAGCCAGGCTGTCCACCGTCACCGCGACCCGGTGCGCGAAGGCGTCGACATTGAGCCATTGCAGGAGCGCCTTGTCGCCTAGAGCTTCGGTCAGGGCTTCGACGAGCGTGGCCGGCGCCTTCGCCTCAGACGCTTTCGCGGCCGCCGCAGGTGCGACAGGCGCTGCAAGCTCGAGCGGTGGGCGAATCGCCGAAGCCGGCTCCGCGATCGGCGCTGCAGCCACAGGCATGGAAGCGGCCGGCGCACTGGCGGCGTTGGGCGGCCCCTTGCGAGACTCGAGCTGCCACCAGTAGAGCAGGGCGACGAGCAGGCCCAAGATCACCAGAGAAATCGTCCAGACCTTCGCTTGTTTCATGGTGTTCCTCGATTCTTGCTGTTCAAGCGCGCAAGCTCTCTCAGTCGACGGGCTCGAGCCCGCTCAGCAGCGCGACGAAGCGCGCCGCGTCGATATTCCCGCCCGACAATGTGACGCCGACGCGTTGGCCGCGAAATCGCTCGGGGTCGCGCATCAACGCCGCGAGTGCGCACGCGCCCGAGGGTTCGAGCACGACCTTCAAACGCTCGAACGCGAAACGCATGGCGGCCACCACCCCCGGGTCGGGCACAGTCAGGATGTCGCTCACGAGGCCGCGGATGACTTCGAACGGTTGCCGCCCCACCGCCTGGGTTTGCTGTCCGTCGCAAATGGTTCGCGGCACCTCGATGCTGACGATCCGCCCGCTGCGCAGCGACTGCTGCATGTCGTTGCCGCGCTCCGGCTCAGCGCCGTAGACGCTGATGTCAGGCAGCAAGTGTTTGGCCGCCACCGCGCAGCCGGAGAGCAAGCCGCCGCCGCCAGCGCAGACGATGAGGGCGTCGAGTTCACCGATATCTTCAATCAGTTCGAGCGCCGCGGTTCCCTGGCCGGCCATCACGGGCAGATGATCATAGGGCGGGATCAATTCGGCCCCGCGCTCCTGCACGATGCCTTGCGCAATCGTCGTGCGGTTCTCCTTGTAGCGGTCGTAGCCGATCACTTCGGCGCCGTAGCCGCGTGTCGCGGCGACCTTGTTCGCCGGCGCATCGTGGGGCATCACGATGGTCGCGCTGCAGCCGTGCAGGCGTGCCGCCAGCGCCACAGCCTGTGCATGATTGCCCGAAGAGAACGCCACGACGCCGCGCTCGCGCTGCGCCTGCGACAGCACATTCACGGCGTTGAAGCCGCCGCGAAATTTGAACGCGCCCATGCGCTGCAAATTTTCGGCCTTCATGAACACCTGGGCGCCGAGCATGGCGTCGAGCGTGCGTGAGCGCAGCACGGGAGTTCGGTGCGCCACACCCTTCAGGCGGCTTGCGGCGGCACGCACGTCTTCGAATTGCAGCATCGGGCGTCGTCGGATCGGTTCGTCTGGGCCACGATGCTACGCCTGGGACGAGACGTCGGTGCCGCTGCTGGCCTGCGCATCGGCGCGGCACTGCGCCAGCAGGGCGTCGAACCTGGTCTGGCCCAGCGCGCGCAGGGTGCGGATGTTGGCCTCGAAAATTGCCGCCGTGTCGGGGAATGCGGCGACGGCGTGCGCCACGCTGGATTCGCGCAGCAGATGCAGCATCGGGTAGGGCGAACGATTGCTGGCATTGCTCGCTTCGTCCGGCGCGGTACCGGCAAACCGGTAGCCGGGGTGAAAACTCGCAAGTTGAAAAATCCCTTCGAAGCCGGCGCGCGCCAAAACCGCCTCGGCGTCGCCGAGGAACTGATTGAAGTCGTCGAAGTCGGCCAGCGCGTTCGGACAAATCAGCAAAGTCGTGTCCGTCAGCGCGGGGTCGCTGCGCGCCAGGGCTTGGAGTTCGTCGAGCAGGGCCGCAAGCAAATCAACTTCTTCGCTGGCGCGGCACACGGCGTAGCGGATCTGCCCGCGCACCTGAACCGCCTTGGCGAAGGGACACAGGTTCAGGCCGATCACGATGCGCACCAGCCAAGCGCGGGTCTCGGCAAGCACACTTGCGGTCGGTGATTGCGTGGCACTGGGCATGCTGCACAGTGGCTGGCCGCGCCGATCAATAGGTCGCCCGTCCTCCCGATAAATCGAACACGGCGCCGGTGCTGAACGAACATTCTTCCGAAGCCAGCCACGCGACCAGGGCGGCCGCTTCGTCGACGCCGAGGAAGCGCGCCATCGGGATCTTGGACAGCATGAAGTCGATGTGCTGCTGCGTCATCGAAGCGAACATCGCGGTCTTGGCCGCTGCCGGCGTGATGGCATTCACCAGCACGCCCTGGGTCGCGACTTCTTTGGCGAGCGACTTGGTCAGCGCAATCAGCGCCGCTTTGGACGCGCTGTAGTGCGATGCGTTCGGGTTGCCTTCCTTGCCCGCCACCGAGGCGATGTTCACGATGCGCCCGTAGGCCTGGGCGATCATGTGCGGCACGATGGCGCGGCAGGTCAGGTAGGGGCCGATCAGGTTCACATCGATGACGCGCCGCCAGACCGCGGGGTCGAGTTCCCAGGTCGTGCCGTTGCCGCCCGTGATGCCGGCGTTGTTGAGCAAGATGTCGATGCGCCTTTGTTCGGCGATCACCCGGGCCGTCGCGCCGGCCACATCATGCTCGTCGGTGAGCTCGACGACGGCGCTGCGCGTCGGGCCGATCGCCGACAGCGCCTCGCGCGCGCTGGCCAGCCGCGCCGCGTCGATGTCCCACAGCACCACGCTCGCGCCGCTGCGCAGCATGCGTTCGGCGCAGGCATAACCTATGCCCTGCGCGCCCCCGGTGATAACGGCCACGCGCCCCTGCAAATCGATGCGGTTCATCGCATCATGCCTTTCAGCGCGGCCGCGGCGCTGGGCGCCGCCATGCAGTCTTCGATGTACTGGCGAATGATGTCGGCAAAACTCGACGCCGGCTTCAAGCCCAGGCGCGCGGCACGCACCGCGGTCGCGCCGCTCGGCCAGCTGGCGACGATGCCGGCGATGCGCTCGTCGCGAACATAGCGCACGCGTTCGCGGATCTTCTTGCCCGCCACTTCTTCCAGCGCGGCCAACATGTCGCCGACGCGTACGTTCAGCGCCGGCAGGTTTAGCGCCAGGCGCCCGCCCAATTCATCGCGGCTGGCTTCGAAGACCCGGATCAGGCCTTCGATCGTCAGGGCGGGCGAGGACACCGGGTGGCAGACGTCGAGATCGACCGGCAGGATCGCCTCTTCACCGGCGAGCGGCTCGCGGATGATTCCGGAGAAGAACGACGAAGCGGCAGCGTTCGGACGTCCTGGGCGCACGGTGACGGTCATCAAGCGCGCCGATCGGCCATCGATGTAACCCTTGCGCGTGTAGTCGGCGATCAGATGTTCGCAGATCAGCTTTTGCGTGCCATAGCTGGTTTGTGGCGCCGGCAAAGTGTCGTCGGCGACGAGCTTGGGCATGGCCACGCTGGCGTCGGGCCCGAACACCGCGACCGAACTCGAAAACACCAAGCGCGGCACTGCGGCCGCGCGGTTCAGGCGCAATGCGTCGAGCAAGGCGCGCGTGCTGTCCAGGTTCGAGCGCAGGCCGAGTTCGAAGTCGGCTTCGCATTCGCCCGAGACGGCCGAGGCGAGGTGGAACACGCCGTCGAACGATTCTTCGCGCAACTGCGCACATTGCTCGAGCAAGGGAGCGGTGCGCGCCTGCACGCGCGCATCGGCCAAGAGTTCGGCGCGTGGCGCGATTTGGTCGGCCAAGACGAGGTTTTGAATTTTGCGGCCGGCGAGCTGGCCGCGTGCGAGCAGGGCGCTGGCCAGACGCGAGCCGACGAAACCGCCGCCGCCGGTGATCAAGAGTTTCATGGTTTGGGTCCTGTGCTGTGGGATGGTCGGTGCGAACTCGGCGCGGCCCGGCACTACCAAGAGGCGCCGAAAGCGCTGCGCAATTGATCGAGCTGCGCGGCGTCCAGCGCTGCGGGACGGGGATTCGTCATGAGCCAGAGCTTGGCGGTTTCTTCGAGCTCTTCGAGCGTGGCCATCGCAGCGCCCGGCGAATCGTGCCAGACGTTCGGCCCGAGCCGTTCGTGCAGCACGGCGCGCAGCACCTGACCGCGTGCGTGGGCAGCGGCGATGGCCCGCACCACGTCATCGGCCAGGTCGGGGTCGCCGGGGCGCCGGTAGGCGATCAAAGGGACATGCCCGACCTTCATGACGAAGTAGGGCGTGATCGGCGGCAGCACGTCCTGCACGCTCCATACGCCCGACAGTGTGAGCGCCACCAGATGCGTCGAATGCGTGTGAATCACGCATTGCGCGTTCGCATCGGCGCCGTAGATCGCGCGATGCAAAGCCAGCGTCTTGCTCGCGCGCGCGCCGGCCACCTGTTGGCCGGCAGGGTCGACCTGGGCCAGGCTGTCGGGCTCGAGATCACCCAGGCAGGCGTCGGTCGGGGTGATCAGAAAACCACGCCCACCCGGCAGGCGCGCGCTGATATTGCCGGCGCTCGCGTGCACATAACCGCGCTCGAACAGCGAGCGGCCGACACGGCAGATCTCGGTGCGCAGTGTCTCCATCGGCGGTTCGGTTCGCTTGGGTTCTCAGGCAGTGTTCGCGCCGATTTTCAGCGCGTCGGCAAAAAACTCCGGCCCGCCGAAATTGCCTGATTTCAGCGCCAGCCACAGTGGCCGGCCTTGCGCCTGTGTCCACGGCACGCCCGGGCATATCGGGGCGCCGATGCGCAGTGCCTCGACGCGCAAAGCCTGCACCACGGCGCCCGAGGTTTCACCGCCCGCCACGACAATGCGCTGCACCCCGCAATCGAGCAGGCGCCGCGCGATCTGCGCGAGCGCGGCCTCCACCAGGGCACCGGCCTGCGCGACGCCCAATTCCGCCTGAATGTCCTCCAGCTCTTGCACGCCGGTGGTCGCGTACAGCAGGACCGGTTCGCGGTCGAGCCGCTCGCGAGCCCAGTTCACGGCGCGGTCGACCACTGGCTCGGCGCGGGCC
>JBAQUQ010000437.1:0-6669 GCA_049297615.1 Burkholderiaceae bacterium | reverse complement strand
CGGTTCCCGTCAGTGACACTGACGCCGGTGTGACCGTAGCACCCGTGTAAGCGACCGTCAGCGTTCTGCTGAAAGACGCTGCCGTGGTGGGCAGGAACTGCACCCGGACGGTACACGTTGCACCTATCGCCAACCCCGTCCCGCAATTCGGTGCACCGCCCGGGAACGTCCCGGTCGTCACCCGCGAGTAAGGCTGCGGCGTGCCGCCACCGAACGTGAAGCTGCCACCCGCCAGAGCCACGCTGCCGGTATTCGTGACCGTCAGGTCCAGCGTCGAGCTCGTACCGGTTGCCCGGTTCCCGAACGCGAGTGGGTTCGGGGTCACGCTCGCAGTCGACGGCGGCGCAAACCCGGTGCCGATCAAGGTGACTGGCGAGCCGAGCACAACACTAGAAGGGCTCGTCGTGACGCTGAACGTTCCGGTGTACGTGGTTGCGGCGGTCGGCTGGAACCGGACGTTCACCGTGCAGCTCGCGCCTGGCGCCAGGGACGAAAGCACGTAGCAAGTGCCACCCGCTGGATTTACTGGTGTTGGCGCAGAGAATTGCGTGATCGAGAAGCTCGGCGTACCCGACAGCGCAACGTTGCCGGTGTTCGTTATCGTCAGTGTCTGAATCGCGCTGGTCGAACCGACTTGCACACTGCCAAAGTTCAGCGGTCCACCGGTCAGCGCCGCGCTCGGGGCTGCAAAGAACTCATCGGCACCGATGTCCCGGTTGCCGGTCCGGGTCTGAAGGTCAAAGTCCGTGGTCGGCGCGGTGTAGCTACTCTTGCTGGTGGCTCCCGCATTGACTGGAACCGATGCCTGCTGGATGTGATAGTCCGCACGCAGCAATCCGTTCGCATCCCAAAGCGTGAGCGGGCTGAAGATGACGTTGACGAAGTTGCCGCCTTCGTCGAACGTCAGCGCCGACTGCAACAACACGGTCGTTTCCGGCAGCGCCACCGGCTGGGTCGGATCGATGATCGAGGCGAAGCTGTTCGGCGAGATGAACAGCGAAGTGCTGTTCGAGGCGACGAACGAGTTGGTGCCACTCGAGGTGACGTTCGTCAAAATCCCGCCCGTGGTGAGGACGCTGTTGGTCGGCGTCAGATTGGAACCCGCGACGCGGCCAAGATCGCGGTACTGGGCGCTACCCGCGGGAGCGCATACGCCACCCGCACCGATGCTGGTCGCCTGCGGATTGCACAAGCCTGAATTCAGGCCGTTGATCAGGTAGATGTAGGAGCGGTTGCCCCACGTGATGTTGTTGAACAGCAGCGGGTTGTTGTTGCCGCTCAGCACCGAAAGGCCGGCAACCTGCGGCGTTGACGGCGCGCTTCCCGACGCACCCGCCTGCCGGTTGCTGGCCGTGCTGACATTGCTCGCGATCGTGTTGTTGACAACGCGCACAGCGTTGCCGATGTCCGTCAGCACCACGCCACCGCCGGCGTAGGCCGCGACGTTGTTGACGATCATGTTGTTGGTGAGATTGACGTCGTCGCCGTTCAGCGTCCGGGCGATGCTCACCGCGCCGCCGGCGCCTGCGCCGGCCTGGTTGCCCTGGAACAGATTCGCATTGACCGTCACGTCGCCGGTGCCCGTGGCTGCGCTGGCACCCACCGGAATCTGGCCGCCGATGAACAGACCGCCACCCGTCGGGTCGGCGAGTTGGTTGAAGGTCTGGTTGAAGATGAACTTGTTCTGCGAGATCTGGTTCGACCCCGTTGACAAGCCCAGATGGCTCATGCCGCCGCCGTCGGCCATCGAGAAGTTGCCGCAGATGTAGTTGTTGGCGACGCTGTAGCCGTTCGAGCCGGTGCCCATGGTCACGCCGCCCGAGCCGCCGGCTTCGGTGGCGCCGTTTTGCGAAATCCAGTTGTGGTGGACGTTCGTGCTGCGGTTGACGGCGTCGGTATATTCAGAGTTGCCGATGTCGCCGGCCACCGTGAAGACCAACTCGCTGTGGCCGATGCGCACACCGCCGCCGTAGGTGCCGTAGTTGCCGACGACGCGATTGTTGGCAACCTGCAGGCCGCACGCATAACCGTTGGCCAGGATGCCGCCGCCGGAGTCGCTGCCGGTGACCGTCAGCCCGTCGATGCGCAGCGCTTGCGTGCCGAGGCAACCATTGTTGGTTCCGGACCTTCCGGCGACGAGTATTCCGGGGCCTTCTTGCGCGCCGAACGCCGGCAGGGTTTGTCCCGCCAGCAGTTCGATCGTCTGCCCAGGCGTTGGCGTCTCGCCCGCCAGGAAGACCCTCGAATTGATCCGCTCGCGCCACGCGGTCAGCCCGCCGGCGCTGGACTTGGCGGCATTGATCGTGACGGAACCTGCGCCCCAGCCCTGCAGCTGAACGCGCTTGTCCATGATCACGTACTCGTTGTAGGTTCCCGGCGCGACTGTGATCAGCTCGCCAGCGCTCGCCGCGTCGACCGCGGCCTGAATCGTCTTGCACGGCGTAGCAAGGCCGCAGGTCAGGCTGTCGCTGCCGGACAGATTGACTCTCCTGGGCGCCGTCGCGCTGCGGTGCACGGTCAGACCGACGACCGACTGCTTGCCGTTGTCGGCGCGGGTGATCATGAGTTGTTGCTGGCCGGTACCCGACGGCAGCGTGGCGGTGATCACGCCGTTGCTCCAGCTGACGTTCGCGGGGCTGATGGCCGTGCCGTTCAGCGTGACGCTGCCTTCGGTATTGCCGAAGCCGTAGTCGCGCGCAATCGACTTCTGCAGTCTCGTGTCGGCAGGATTCGTCGTGTAGGTATATCCCGTCGGTGGTGTCGCGCCGACGGTTGCGTTGAATAACACGGTCGGGTCGAACGCCGGATTCACCACCTGCGTTGTGCCCATCGAGACGATGGTCAGCGAGGTGCCGGCGCCGGTGGGCGCCCAGGGACCATTGCTGCCATTCGTGGCGCTGTAGATCGTCGGCGTTCCGTTGTCGCACTCGCAGTCAAGCGGGTTCTTGTCCGCTGCCGCAAACGCCGCGATCGGCAGCACCGGCGTGTCGAGGTAAGTGGTCTTGCCGGCCAGGTACTGGAACGTGTAGCAGAACTGCGTGTAGCGGCGGTTGAAGAACGGGTCGATGATGGTCTGGGTCGGATCGTTCGGATCCACGATCGGCCCGGGATGGTTCATGCACGCCACCATCATGCTCGGCATCACGCCCGAGGGGAACGGCGGGTTGATTGTGAAGCTCGACGGCACGAGGAAGTTGTAGGAGCCGTACTGGTCCGAGTAGACGCGCGAGATCTCGCGGCCGGTCCAGTCCTGGATCGAAACCGGCAGGTGCGGCGGCGCGTACTTCTCGCCGAAGTTCGGCGCGTAGGTATTGAATTCGCTCGCCGTGTCGTCGAGGATGAAGCCCACGCCGTGGCCGGACACCGGCGCCTCGGTGTACATCCAGAAATCGGGCGGCGGGTTTTGGCCCGGGAGCAGCGGCACCGCTTTCATGTCGCACTTGCGCCAGGTCTGCCCCGACCCGGTGTAGTTGGGGTTGGGTTCGCCCGGGAACAGCGTGAGATATTCCGGCACGGCGAGTTCCATGCCGACGCACTCGAACGGCAGCGCGGCGGTCGAGGACTGGAGCGCGTCGCCGAAAGCGACGTTCGCGTCGCCGTTGCCCTGGTGCAGGTAGCCCGGGGGCGCGACGGCTTCGATGATGTAAGTGCCCTTGCCCTGTACGCCGATGAGCGTCGGCATCTCGGCCTGGCCGGCGACGCGGCCGAAGGCGTAGCCGCCGTCGAATACCGACGGAACGACCTGATTGAAATTGCGCAGGCCGTCGAAGCAGTCCAACGCCTCGCCGGTGCTCGGGACGGTGTACGGTGTTCCCTGGCAACCGGTGGGGATCGAACTATCCCAGCTGTCGGTCCCGGCGAGGCCGATTTCGGGCTGCTGCGTGGGAATTTCACCTGGTGCGCCCCAGCGGAACACATCGCCAAAACTGAAGCTGGTGCCGCCCGTTGTGCTGCGCTTGACGTCTTCCGGTCCCATCGCCTGCCCATTCGGACAGAGGCTGAGATTGGTGGCGAATTCACCATCCGGATCACGCCAGCAGAACGGATAGTTGTCGACGTCGGGCTTGTCGTACTGGTAGCCGCCGGAACTCAACGCACTGCACTGGCCCGACCCATCGTTCAGCGGCTTGTCGGGGTAGCTGTCGCCATCGCAATCGAGGAACACGTTCACCTGGACGCGCGCAATGCCGGGCTCCCACTCCTCGGCAGCGGCAAAGCGGGGGTCGTTCTCGGCGCGCGTGATCGCGTAGTGGATGATGCCGGCGATGCCGCCGTTCTCGTTGATCCTGTACGGCTGCTTGCCCCACTCGATGTGGTTGGTCTGGCCGAGGTAGACCTGCATCGCCTCGAGCAGAATCGCGCACTGGCCGGTTTCGCCGTTCGGACCAGGCGGGCCGCAGTTCTCGGTACGGTAGTACGCCGTGCAGGCGCCCGCCGTGTTGTATTCCTGGCATTGCGGGTTGAGCCGGGTCCACGGGTTGTACGCCAGCGCCGGGTCGGTGCCGCCGAACAGGCCCGGTTGCGCATTCCAGAGCTTGCTCGCATTCGCAGTGGCGTTGATCTCCCCGCCGTCATCGACGACGATGGTCGCGCCGCTTGCCTTGAAGCGGGCGTAATCGATTTCGCCGACCAGATAGTTGAAGAACGGGAAGACCTCGGTGAATGCGAACGTGCCGTCGGCCTTGGTGTTCACCGCCTGGTAGATGCTGCCGTCGCGGAAGCGGATGTTGTTGGCGATGCCTTCGCCGAACGGCGGCTTGAGTTCACCCGGCCCGTAGGTCTTGGTGCTCTCAAATTCTTCCCCGGTGACCGGGTCAACCTCGATGTAGGGGCGGTTGAATCCCTCCGGTCCGAAGAACGGCAAACCGGTGCCGTCGATGTCCTGGAACACCCGGCCCTGGTAGCGCCCGAACCAGCTGTTCAGGGAGATATCGCCCAGCGCGAGGTTCGTGCCGCCGACGGTAATGGTCGTCGTGCCAATGATCATGTCGAGCGGGTCGTCCCAGGCCACCAGTTCGTAAGTCCCGGCCGGAACGCCGGTGATCGAGAAGGTGCCGTTCTTTTCGCAGCGCTTGGTATAGAGCGTCGGGCCCGCAGGGGCCTGGTTCAGGCCGACCCAGCATTCGGTGACCGGTGCGCCTTTGAAGAACGTGTACACGGGCGGGCGCGAGTTATGGTTGTTGACGACGCGGCCCGTGATGGTGCGCGGCGTACCGCCCTCCAGTCCGGCGCAGCGGGACCCATCGATGGGGCTGGGGCCCTGAATACAACCGGACCTCGTGAAGCCCACGAACACGTGGGCGCCGGGGGGGCCGAATTCCTGGAAGAACTGCGGCTCGTTGTTCTTGACCCACGCGTCCTGCCCGCGCGTGCCTTCGATCGTCGACGTCTGGTGCCAGTCGGAGCCGACCGGGGGATTGACGAGGATCGTGTACTTGCCGGGGAACAGGTTCTTGATCGTCGCCGTTCCGTCCGCGCCGGTGAGGACGATGCCCTTGCCGCGCTCGAGCACGGTTCCATTCGAATCGCTGTAAGTCGTCCCCAGCGGATTACCGAACCCGTCTTGGGTGACCTCGCCGCCCGACATGCCATAGGTACCGCCGGCTTCGATCAACTTCACGGTGAAGCCCGCAAGAACCGGCTCCTCGGGCACGTTGGGGGCGCCGTTGAGCGGCGCGTTGTCCTCGAAGACCTGGACGGCAATCTGCGCCGCCGGCAGTTGATACTCGTTGACGTAGACGGTCGCTGTCGCGGTCGCACCGCCGCCACTGAAGACCACGGGCGCGGCGCCCATCTGATAGCCCACCTGCGCGACGGATACGTAGTAGCGCTTGGCGGGGTCGAGATTGAGGTTGGACGGTAGCTGGCTGTAGACCCGAAGTACGTCGGGATCCTGGGTCGGCGGCTGCACTGAAGCCGCGCCCGCCCGCCCGGCAGCCACCACCGGCATGTAGCTCCTGTGCATGCTCAGCGAGAGGTTGGCGGAGGTGGCGGGCTGACCGGGGATGGACAGCTTGGTCGCGTCCTCCTCGACCGTCCATCGGTAGTCGACGGCGGCGCCGGTAATCGGTGTCTGCACGCCGGTGGCACTCACGCCGATGACGTTGATCGTCAATGGTGCCGCAGACGTGGCAAAACTCACCAGCATCCACAACGCCAACACCATGCAAAGCGCGCTAGCCATCTTGACTATCGCGAACGGCTTGGCGGTGCTCAGGGTTTCCATAGTCTCGCTCCCATGATGCTTGGCAAACTCACTCATAACGGCTGGACTAATCGCGTCCGGAAGGATGTGCGGGCGTCGGCGTACCGCACGGCGGTGCGCCCGGCAATGCGAGCACCGCAGGGGCCAGCCGCAACTTGCCTGGCGTCGAACTCGAACCTTGTTTCATGACATCCCCCGAGTACCGTTGTCTGCTCGCGCAGCGGTCCCAAATCGGGCACCGCGTGCGACGTAAAGATAGGCTTTACAAGGCTTTGTGTCGCTGTGGGCGCGCCCTCTGGAAATTGGAGGGTTGACCCGCCATCGCTCGCACGAATTCCTTGAACCGCCCCGGCTTCTGAGGAGGCTCCCTCGTTTGAGAAGATGGAGCCATCATGAGGAAGTCACCGAAGTTTTCCCCCGAAGTTGTGGAGCGCGCCGTGCGCATGGTTTTCGACGCCAAGGAC
>JBAQUQ010000436.1:0-1583 GCA_049297615.1 Burkholderiaceae bacterium | reverse complement strand
ATCGCCGCCAGCGCGGCAATGGCCAGCGCCCAGCCGATGCCGCCGCCGAGCCCGAAGACGACGCTCTGCGCGAAGTCGTAGCGGCGCTCGGCCATGAACAGGCTGCCGCCGAGGATGGCGCAGTTGACGGTGATCAGCGGCAGGTAGATGCCCAACGCCCGGTACAGCGCGGGCACGTGGCGGTCGAGCACCATCTCGAGCACCTGCACCGTGGCCGCGATGACGCCGATGAAGGCGATCAGCTTCAGGAATCCCAGGTCGACGTCGCCGAGCCCGAGCCAGGCCCAAGCCCCTGGCGTCAGCAGGTGCTGGTGAATCAGCTGGTTCAGCGGCACCGTCACCGCCTGCACGACGATCATCGCGATGCCCAGGCCAACCGCCGTCTGCATGCTTCGCGAGACGGCCAGGAAGGTGCAGACGCCGAGGAAGAACGACAGGATCAGGTTGTCGGCGAACAGCGAGCGCAGGAAGATGTCGGTCATGTCGACGCGCCCTGCGGCTCGGCGGCGATCGGGAACTCGTCGGACTCGACCTGTGCCGGTCGCCAGCTGCGGATGGCCCAGATCAGCAGGCCGAGGATGAAGAAGGCGCTGGGCGCCAGCAGCATCACGCCCAGCGGCACGAACCAGCCGCCGGCGGCGACGCCCGGCAGCACCGTGTAGCCGAGCCAGGTGCCGAGGCCCAGCACTTCGCGCACCGTGGCGACGAGCAGCAGCACGAGCGAATAGCCCAGGCCGTTGCCGAGTGCATCGAGCATGCTCGGTCCGACCGGGTTGCGCATCGCGAAGGCCTCGGCGCGGCCGAGCACGACGCAGTTGGTGACGATCAGCGAAACGAAGATCGACAGGCGCTGGCTGACCGCGAAGGCATAGGCCTGCAGCAGCAAATCGATCACGATGACCAGCGAGGCGATGATCGTGATCTGCAGGATCAGCCGGATCGACGCCGGCAGGTGATGGCGGATTGCGCTGATGATCGCGCTGGCGGTCACCAGAACCGCCGTCAGGGCCAGCGACATCGTCAATGCGGTGCTGACCGAGGTGGTCACCGCAAGCGCCGAGCAGATGCCCAGGATCTGCAGCGTGATCGGGTTGCTGTCCACCAGCGGGCCGAACAACAGGCGGGCGTTGGCAGCCATGCTCACAACTTGCCGCTGCGCAGGCTCTCGAGCACGGGGCCGTAGCCGTCCGCCCCGAGCCAGAAGCGGATCATTTGGGTCAGGCCCCGGCCGGTGCGCGTGGCGCCGGTGATGCCGTCGACCTCGTGGACCGTGGTCGCGGCGCCGCGCGCGACCGCCAAGCGGATCGCACCGCTGTCGTCGGCAAGCTGCTTGCCGGGCCACAGCGCCTGCCAAGCGGGGTCTTCGATCTTCGCGCCGATGCCGGGCGTCTCGCCGTGCTCGACAACCTTCAGCGAGGCCACCGTCATCAGGTCACCACGCAACGCAAGGTAGGCATGGATCGTCGACTGGTAGCCCTTGCCCCAGATCGGCAGCACGACCAGTTCGAGCTGCCCGTCGCGTCGCTGGACGTGGATGCGCGCGAAGTTCGGCTTGCGACCGATGCGCGCCAGATCGGCGGCGG
>JBAQUQ010000435.1:0-41429 GCA_049297615.1 Burkholderiaceae bacterium | reverse complement strand
TGAGGGTAGCGCTGTGGCTGAAGCGTGTCGCTCATCGTGCAATGCCATGAGCACGCGCAAAAACGCCATCGCCATTGACGCCCCGCGCCGCGAAGCGATGCGCATCGCCGGCGACAAGGTCTACGCCGAGCGTGTCATCGAGATCCGCTATCCCTACACCGGCGAATTGGTCGCGACGGTGCCGAAAGCGTCGATCGAAGACGTACGTCGCGCCTTGCGCATCGCCCGCCAGTACCGGCCGACGCTGACACGCCACGAGCGCTTCAAGATATTGACGCGCGCAGGCGACATCATCGCGTCACGCAAAGACGCCATCGCGCGCCTGATCACCTTGGAGGCGGGCCTGTGCATCAAGGACACGCTGTATGAAGTCGGCCGCGCCTGCGACGTGCTGCTGTTCGCCGCGCAACACGCCCTGGTCGACGACGGCCAGTCGTTTTCCTGCGATCTCACCCACCACGGCAAGCAGCGCCGCGTGCACACGATGCGCGAGCCCCTGCAGGGCGCGATCGTGGCCATCACGCCTTTCAACCACCCACTCAATCAGGTGATCCACAAGGTCGCACCGTCGGTCGCGACGAACAATCGCATGGTGCTCAAGCCGAGCGAGAAGACGCCGCTCGCGGCCCTCGTGCTGGCCGACGTGTTGTACGAGGCCGGCTTGCCGCCCGAGATGCTGTCCGTGATCACGGGCGACCCGAGGGAAATCGCCGACGAGATGCTGACGAACCCGGACGTCGACATGGTCACCTTCACCGGCGGCGTCGGCGTCGGCAAGAGCATTGCCGCCAAGGCGGTCTACAAGCGCCAGGTGTTGGAACTCGGCGGCAACGATCCGCTCATCGTGATGGACGACGCCGACGTGGCGCGTGCCGCCGAGCTCGCGGCGCTCGGTTCGTACAAGAACTCGGGCCAGCGCTGCACGGCCGTCAAGCGCATCTTCGTGCACGAAAGAATCGCCTCCGAATTCACCGACGCCCTGCTCGCGAAAACGCGTGCGTGGACCTACGGCGATCCGCTCGACCCGAGCGTGGACATGGGCACCGTGATCGACGCATCGGCCGCGACGCTGTTCGAGCGCCGCGTGAATGACGCGATCGAACAAGGCGCGCGTCTGTTGCATGGGAATCGGCGCGACGGCGCCTTGTATGGCCCGACCCTGATCGACCGGGTGCACGGCGAGATGGAGGTGGTGAAACAAGAGACCTTCGGCCCGGTCTCGCCGGTCATCGCCTTCAGCGACGTCGACGATGCGATCGCCCAGGTCAATTCCAGCGCCTACGGGCTTTCGTCGGGCGTGTGCACGAACCGGCTCGACGACATCATGCGCTTCGTGAAGCAACTCGACGTCGGTTCGGTCAATGTCTGGGAAGTGCCGGGATACCGGCTCGAGCTCACGCCCTTCGGCGGCATCAAAGACTCGGGCATCGGCGTCAAAGAGGGCGTGCAGGAAGCTTGCAAGAGTTTCACGAATGTGAAGACGTATTCGCTGCCCTGGTGAGGCGCGGCAGCCCACGCGGCCAGGCCTGAGTCGCCGGGCTGTTCCCGAGACAATTGGCGCGGCGCGCAGCGCGAAGGTGACCCGATGAGCATCAAGAGTGACAAGTGGATCCGCCGCATGGCGCAAGAGCACGCCATGATCGAACCCTTCGAACCCGGCCAGGTGCGCCTGTCCGCCCAGGGCCATCGCATCGTCAGCTATGGCACGAGCAGCTACGGCTACGACATCCGCTGCGCACCCGAGTTCAAGGTCTTCACGAATGTCTACAGCACCGTCGTCGACCCGAAGAACTTCGACGAACGCAGCTTCGTCGATATCGACGCGCAGGTCTGCGTCATCCCGCCGAACAGCTTCGCCCTGGCGCGCACCATCGAGTACTTCCGCATTCCGCGCAATGTGCTGACGATCTGCCTGGGCAAGAGCACTTATGCGCGCTGCGGCATCATCGTCAACGTCACGCCTTTCGAGCCCGAATGGGAGGGCTTCGTGACGCTCGAATTCAGCAACACCACGCCCCTGCCGGCGAAGATCTACGCCGGCGAAGGTTGCGCCCAGGTGCTGTTTTTCGAGAGCGACGAGGTCTGCGAGACGAGCTACAAGGATCGCGGCGGCAAATACCAGGGCCAGCGTGGCGTGACCTTGCCCAAGGCATAAGCTGCCATAAGGCGGCGCCGCAGGGCGCGGCCCGTGAGCGATTTGGCATACGCAGCGCCGCGCGCTCGAGATAGGCGTGGTTCGGGGTCTATTTCGGTCCTTCGATGCTGTCGCGCGGACGCTATCTTTGCGTCACACCACCCGCATTGCGGTGGCGAGACGAGACGGACCCATGATCATTCCCTTCGTTCAAAGAGCACGCGTCCAGAACCCTCCCGCTCAACTGGCGCGACCCGCGGCAACACTCAGCGACCCCATCGCCCTGGTGGGCAATACCGACCCCTGGTCATGGCTGCTCGCGGCGTCGCTGAAGATCGACCTGTGGCGGCTTGCGCGTTTCAATGAACAGATGGCAATACAGGGCATTCCCGTGCACCAGGGCCGCATGTTCCGCGACCCGGCCTATGCCTTCGAGCGCCTGTCGTTGGCGCATGGCACCGCAAGCACCGAGCTGAAGGAACTGGCGGTCGAGATGTTCGAACAATACCTGACGCTGGAACGCCGCCGCCGCTCGCCCGGCGCCGCGACGAGCCCGTTCTCCGCACATTGACGGCGCCCGGCGCCTGTCAGAAAGTCCCGGGCAGCAAGATGCTGCGGTCGACCTTGCGAATGTCGGTTCGCCCGCAGAATGCCATCGTCAGGTCGAGTTCGCGCTGGATGATCTCGAGCGCCTTGGCCACGCCCGCTTCACCCATCGCCCCCAGGCCGTAGAGGAAGGCGCGGCCGATCAGGGTTCCCTTGGCGCCCAGTGCGACGGCCTTGAGCACGTCCTGGCCGCTGCGAATGCCGCCGTCCATCCAGACTTCGATTTTCGAGCCCACCGCGTCGGCGATCGCCGGCAGCGCGCCGATGGAACTTTGCGCGCCGTCGAGCTGGCGCCCGCCGTGGTTGCTGACGATCAGGGCATCGGCGCCGCTGTCGGCGGCCAACTTCGCGTCCTGCACGTCCTGGATGCCCTTCAAGATCAGCTTGCCGCCCCAGCGCTTCTTGATCCACTCCACGTCGCCCCAGCTCAGCGTCTCATCGAACTGCTGGGCGGTCCAATCCGAGAGGGAGCTCATGTTCTCCACGCCCTTCACGTGGCCAACGATGTTGCCGAAGCTGCGCCGCTTCGTTCCCAGCATTGCCAGACACCAGCGAGGCTTGCAAGCCATGTCGATCAGGTTCACCAGAGTCGGACTGGGCGGCGCCGACAGGCCGTTCTTGATGTCCTTGTGGCGCTGGCCGAGGATCTGCAAATCCAGGGTGAGCATCAATGCGCTGCACTTGGCCGCCGCTGCGCGGTCGATCAGGCGTTCGATGAAAGCCCGGTCTTTCATCACGTAGAGCTGAAACCAAAACGGCGCCCGCGTGTGGGCGGCAATGTCTTCGATCGAGCAGATGCTCATCGTCGACAAGGTGAAGGGCAGGCCGAATTTTTCGGCGGCGCGCGCCGCGAGGATTTCACCGTCGGCGTGCTGCATGCCGGTCAGGCCGGTGGGCGCCAGCGCCACCGGCATGGCCGCCTCCACACCCACCATCTGGGTGCGCAAGCTGCGGTTTTCCATGTTCACCGCGACGCGCTGGCGCAGTTTGATCTTCTGGAAGTCCGCTTCGTTGGCGCGGTAGGTGCTTTCCGTCCACGAGCCTGAGTCGGCGTAGTCGTAGAACATGCGCGGCACGCGCTTCTTCGCCAGGAGGCGCAGGTCTTCGATATTGGTGACGACGGTCATGATGTCTCCGGCATTCTCATGGGCGGGCCGGCATGCGCTGCCTGCGGCTCGCGCGACCCGCGAACTGGCCTGCCGTTAAGGTTCGAACAACGGCAAACTGTAACCCGAGCGGGGCTCGTGCACGGCGTTGCGCGCAGGGGCCTGGACCGGCGGTGCACGAGTTTGCGGCGTGGCCAGGTCAGCCACACGCGCCAGGGCAGCGGCGCGCACGCCGAGCAGGCGCAGGCGGCGCGTCAGGTCGACGCGCTTCAAGCACAGGCCGGCGGCGTGCCGGATCGCAGCCGCATCGAGTGTGTGCACCGGCAGGGTGAGGTCGCGTGTCACCGACTTGAAGTCGTCGAAGCGCAGCTTGACGCCGATCGTCTTCGCTGCATACCCCTTGCGAGCCAGGTCATCGGCGAGCTCGGTACACAGTTCGGTGAAGATGGCGCCGAGCGCGGCGCGGTCGCGCACCGCGTGCAGGTCACGCTCGAAGGTGGTCTCGCGGCTCATCGACACCGGTTCGCTGTGCGTGACGACTTCGCGCGCGTCGCGCCCATGCGCCACTTCGTGCAGCCAGGCGCCATAACTCTTGCCGAAATGCTGCATCAGGAATTGCGGCGCGACGCCGGCCAGATCGCCGATGCTGTGCAGATGCAGGCCGGCGAGTTTTTCGGTCGCCTTCGGCCCGATGCCGCTGATCTTGCTCGCCGCGAGCGGCCAGATGCGCGCCGGGATTTCATCGGCGCGCAGCAGGGTCAGGCCATCGGGTTTGTCGAGATCGGAACAAATCTTGGAGAGCAACTTGTTCGGTGTGATGCCCACCGAGCAGCTCAGGCCGGTGGCCGCGCGCACCGCCTCCTTGAGCGCCAGCCCGACGGCCCGGCCGGCGTCGGCGTGCACCCCATCGAGCGCGCTGAGGTCGATATAGATCTCGTCGATGCCGCGGTCCTCGACCTGCGGCGTGACGCCGCGTACCGCTGCCTTGAACAACTTCGAGTACTTGCGGTATTCGTCGAAGTCCACCGGCAGCAACACCGCATCGGGTGCGAGTTTGGCCGCCTTCATCACCCCCATTCCCGAATGCACGCCCAGGGCGCGCGCTTCGTAGGTGCTCGTCGTGATCACGCCGCGGCCGGTGTAATCGCGCAGCCGGGCGAAGGCGCGGCTGCCGTCGGCGCGCTGCACGGGCTGATGGCGCTGGCCGCCGCCGATCACCACCGGCCGGCCGCGCAATTCGGGGTAGCGCAGCAACTCGACCGACGCGTAGAAAGCGTCCATGTCGAGGTGGGCTATGAGGCGCGGCGCGGCGGCATCGATACCACTGGACATGCATACAGCATAACGCCCAGTGTCCAAGGAATCAAGTCAGTCAGAGTGGTCCACGCAAGCGCTGCAGACTCCCGATCTTCAGCGCGCCAAGTCGCTTCTCGACGCGTGACCCATCGCACGGGTTCAGGGACGGCGGGTGCGATGGGCTATCAATAATGATATAAACGCAAACGCATGACCGGCGCCGAGATCATCAAGATTCTGAAGGCCCATGGCTGGCTCGTCTTGCGCCAGAGCGGCAGCCATGTTCGGCTCGGCAACGGCGCGCTGCGCACCACGGTTCCGGTGCACGGCAAGGCCGACGTCAAGGCCGGCACTTTGTGGAGCATCGAACGCCAGACAGGCTTGAAAATCAGACAGGAGCGCTAATGCAGTCGATCACCTACCCGTGCGTCGTGAAGCCCGAAAAATCGGGCGGCTTCACGGTGAGCTTTCCCGACATGGATGAATGCTTCACCGAGGGAGACACCCTCGAAGAGGCGCTGTTCAATGCTGCGGAGGTGCTCTCGCTCACGCTCGAAGGGCGCATCGACGAGGGCCTGCCCGTTCCAAAGCCCAGCCGCATCAAGGGCGCGACCTACGTGGCCCCGGAAGCCCGAACCCAGGCGGCGCTGCTGGTGCGAGCGGCGCGCGGCGATCGACCCCTGTCCGAGGTAGCACGCGCGATGGGAACGTCATGGCCGGCGGCGCAAAGGCTGGAGAACCCGCGCCACTCGCCCACGCTCAAGCAGCTCGAGCGTGCCGCCGCAGCTTTGGGCAAGAGGCTGGTGTTGGGCTTCGAGTAACGCGCGCACAAGGTGGCGCCCTGCCCTGCACGGAGGTGAGACGTGAAATGCCTGAGCTGTGGGCTTCCCAATCCGCAAGGCAAGCGATTCTGTGCCGACTGCGGCGCGCCGCTTCCCGTGACGTGCCCCTCGTGCGGCAGCGCGAATGCGCCGAAGCAGAAGTTCTGCGGCGACTGCGGCCTCGCCTTGATCGAAACTTCCTCGCGAGCCGAGCTGCGCGCCGATGCCTCGTTGCCGGCCGCTGGAGTGGACCAGGACGCAGAACGGCGCCAACTCACCGTGATGTTCTGTGATCTGGTCGGGTCCACCGGGCTGGCGAACCGGCTCGACCCTGAAGCGATGCGGACGGTGCTTCGCAGTTTCCATTCGGCGGTGGCGGGCGCGGTTGCACCTTACGAAGGACATATTGCGCAGCTACTCGGCGACGGCGCGTTGGTCTATTTCGGTTACCCGCGCGCGCATGAGGACGATGCCGGCCGCGCCGTGCGTGCTGCGCTTGCCGTCCTGGCCGCGGTGGCGGCAATGAAAGCGTCAAGCACCGGCACCACGCAAACGCGCATCGGCATCGCCACCGGCCTGGTCGTCATCGGCGACATCGGCGGGGGAACACCCGCCGCAGAACGCAGTGCCAGCGGTGAGACACCCAACCTCGCGGCACGCCTGCAGGCGATCGCTGCGCCGGGGGAGATCGTGTTGTCGGACACGACGCGGCAGTTGCTCGATGCGTCGTTCGAACTGGGATCGCTCGGGCCACTCACACTCAAAGGCTTCGAGACCCCCATTCACGCCTGGCGCGTGAGTGGCGAGCGCGCGCAGGCGAGCCGTTTCGAGGCACGGCACGCGCAGGAGCCGAGCGTGCTGGTCGGGCGCGAAAGCGAAGTGGCGCTGCTGCTGGACCGCTGGGCGCTCGCGCGCGACGGCGAAGGGCAGGTGGTGTTGCTGTCCGGCGAAGCGGGCATTGGCAAGTCGCGCATTTGCCAGGCGCTGCGCGAACGGCTGGCGGGCGAAGAACATGCCGCCGTCGTGCTGCAGTGTTCGCCATACTTCAGCGGCAGTGCGCTCTATCCGGTGGTGCAGCACCTGCAGCGCGCAGCGGGTTTTGTCAGCGCTGACGATGCATCGCAGCGGCGGCAAAAGATGGCCGGCATGGCGCAGGCGCTGCCGCGCGAGTCGATGGGCGCACTGCTTCGGCTGATGGGGCTTCCGGACGACGGATTGGCTGGCGAAGCTGTGCAAATGCCGCAACAGGAAAAGGCCCGCACCCTGCAAGCACTGGTCGACCTGATGGCCGCGCTGGCGCGCCAGCAGCCCGTGCTGCTCTGGCTCGAGGACGCGCACTGGATCGACCCAACGACCGAAGAACTGATTGCCAGGCTGGTCGACAGTCTGCGCGAAGCGCGCCTGCTCATCTTGGTGACTTGCCGACCCGAAGCGACGCCCGCTCTGGGCAACCCTGCGAACCTGACGCGCCTGACGTTGAACCGCCTCGGCCAGCGCCAGTCGGCGGCGCTGATCGACGCGGTGGCGCACGGAAAGCGCCTGCCGTAAGAGGTGCAGGAACAGATTGTCCGCAAGACCGACGGCGTACCGCTGTTCGTCGAAGAACTGACGAAGACGGTGCTTCAGTCGGGCCTGCTCGAAGACACGCCCGCGGGGTATCGCCTGACCGGACCACTGCCGAACCTGGCGATTCCTTCGACGCTGCAGGATTCGCTGATGGCGCGGCTCGATGGGCTCGCCGAAGCCAAGGAGGTTGCGCAGGCCGCAGCAGCAATCGGCCGCGAGTTCTCGCGCAGCTTGCTGGTGGCCACTTTGCAGACCATCCCGGAAACGCGCCTGGACCAGTCACTCGGCGTTCTGGTGGGAGCCAACCTGCTCATCCGGCGTGGCGAGGGGCCGAGCGCTGCCTTTTCCTTCAAACACGCGCTGGTACGAGACACCGCCTACAACAGCATGCTCAAGACGCAGCGCGCCTTGCGCCACGGGCAGATCGCCGCGGCGCTGGAGCAGAACGAGCCCGACGTCATCACGAGCCAGCCCGAGCTGCTGGCGCACCATCACGAGGAAGCCGGGGCTGCGCAGCGGGCGATCGAACTTTGGACGGAGGCGGGCCGGCTGGCGGTGACGCGTGGTGCGAACCGTGAGGCTGCGGCGGCGTTCGAGAGGGCTTTGAGTGTGCTTGAAGCGCTGCCCCATTCCTCGCAGACGCAGACCGAGGCGCTGGACATTCGCATTGCGTTGGGGCCGGTGCTATTTGGCTTGCATGGCAACTCGCCCGAGGTTGAAGCCTCATACCAACAAGCGCTTGCGCTGGCGGAACCACTCGGCGACCGGCGCCGCTTGTACCAAGTGCATTGGGGCATGAACTACACGCGCTTCATGGCGGGGCGCTATGCCGAGGCCTTGGAGCCCGCGCAGCGCTTGTTCGAATTGGCGAGCCGCGACGACGATGGGGGTGAGCAGTTGGAGGCGCACCACGCGATGTGGGGAATTCTTTGTTGGGCCGGCAGGCCCCTCGAAGCGCTTAAGCATCTTGAGCAAGGGAGGGCGCACTACGAACCCGGACGACACGCCTATCTGCGCTACAGGTATGCCGGGCACGATCCCGGCGCCTGCGTGTCGGCTTCGGGTGCCATGAACCATTGGCTGCTTGGCTTTCCCGAGCGAGCCGAACGCGAGCTCCGGTCGCTTCGCGCGGCCATCGATGATCTTCAGCACCCGATGACGAATGTCCTGTTGGGGATGGCAGGTTGGGTCAACTATCGACTTGGAAATTTCGACGTTGCGGCCCGCTTGGGAATTGAACTCGTCGAAAGCGCGCGCAAGCATGGGTTTCAGGCGATGGTGGAACCGGTTCTCGTACTGACCGAATTGGCGCGTCAAGGACCTCCCACACTAACGCGCCTGAACGAGCTGAACGAGCAATTGACGCGGGCCAAGTCCAGCAAGGGGATGAGACTGATGATGTCAAGCATCTTGGCTGAATTCTGCGTCGCGGGTGGCGAGGTCAGTCTGGCGGAACAAGTATTGCAGCCCTGGCTCAACGTGCGAGACACTGCGCTTCGCGCCGATTTCTTGCGCCTCCAAGGAGCTCTACAACTTCAGCGCGCGGCGCCGGACGCCAGTTCCGCCGAGCACTGCTTTCAAGACGCCATCGAAGTCGCCCGCGAACAAGGCGCCAAGTCCTTCGAGCTGCGCGCCGCGACGAGCCTGGCAACGCTGTGGCATCAGCAAGGCAAGCGTGAAGAAGCGCGAGACCTTCTCGGGGCACTTTACGGCTGGTTCACCGAAGGCTTCGAGACCCCCGACCTTCAGCGCGCGAAATCGCTTCTCGACGAGTGGGCCATTGCATAGCCGGATTCGGCCGGGCTCGCTGCGGGCCCGCGGGCCCCTCACTGCCAGCGCCAAGTCCAGATCGCGTCCAGCGAGTTGTCCAGCCCACTTTGCGCGCGCAGCGTCAGGCGCTGGGCGATGCGGTAGATGAGTTGCCAATTGCCGGTGGTGGCGTTCAGGCCGCGTTCATAGCCGACGTACCAGCGCCGCGACAGTTGTTTGCCGAGCGACACGACGGTCTCGCGCACTTCACCCTCGCCCTGGCGGAACGACACTTCGTCCAGCCCCACCGCGTCGATCAATTGGTCGGTGGGCCCGGTTCCCTCGCCGGCGAGAAGCCCCAGCGCTGCGCGCTGCAACAGAGCCGTCTCGGTGCGGCCCAGGCCGTCGGACGGGCGCCCGAGAACGAGCCAGGAGATTTTGTCGATATCGGCCATCTCGGGTTCGCTGAACAGGCGTACGCGCGGGTTCAAGGCCGTGCCGGTGACCGCAACGCCGACCACCTGTTCGAGATTCGGCCGTGTGGCGATGATGTCGAGACGCGGGTTCTCGAGCGCGCCGGTGAAGACGAGTTCACCGCGTCCGATGCTGAGCTTCTGGCCGTAGGCGGCATAGGTTCCGGCGGCCGTGCGCACCGTGCCGTTGACGGCGAGCTTGCCGGCCGGGTTGGTCAAGTGAAGGTCACCGCGCAACTGCGTGTCCAGGCCGCGCCCGCGCAGGCGCAACTGCTCGCCCAAGGCCACGCGCAGATCCAGCGTGACGTTGTGGCCGGCACCGGAGTTCGCGCCGCGTTGTGGCTCGATGCCGGGTTCGGGGGCGCCGGGGCGCGCAGTGACGCGCACGTCGTCGGCGAGGGTCGGTGCGTCGCCGCGCGTGAAATCGATCAGCCCTTCGTCGACCTCGAAGCGCCCGGCCAAGCTCAGCGTTTGCGCATCGAGTTGCAGTTTTGCACTGCCGCTCGTGACGATGCGCCTGTCGACTCGGCCCAGCAACTGGAACTTGTCGGCGCTGAGAAGCAGTTGCGCACTGGGCGCCTCGCCCAGGCTGGCGCCGCCCTGGATGCGCACACTCCCGCCGCCGGCCTTGGCCTCGAAGCGCGCTATGCGCGCGCTCTCGCCTTGCAGCTTGATGTCGACTTCGCCGTCGACCACATTGACGCCTTGCACGACATTGCGCACGCCGATTCCGCTGCCGCGAATCTCGCCGGTGTATTCGGGTGCGCCCAGGCGGCCGCCGATCTCTGCGCTGGTGCGCAAGTTGCCTGCGAGGCGCCAGCCCGGCGGCACCCAGGCGCCCCAGGTCCCGAGATTGGCCACGCGCGCTTCGAGCACGCCCTGGATGAGGGTGTCGGCATTGGGCAAAAGCTCATCCGGCGCGAGCCGTGCCGTCACCGCACCGGCGGCCTCGCCGAGGGTCTTGCCGGCCAGGGCCTGGGTGAAGCTCCACACGCCGTCTTGCGCGGCCAGTGCAATGCGCAAGTCGGTGAGCTGAAATTCCTGCGTCGCGGATTCGTCGCTCACACTGAGATCGCCGTGCAGGCGCTCGAGCACCACCTCGGCCTGGAAGTTCGGCGCGCTGCGAAGCTTCACTTGACCCCCCACGCTCAAGTCGCCGCGCCAGCCGAAATGCGGTTGCGCGCGCGCCAGCAGCGGCGCCACGGCCACAGGACCGAGTTCGGCCTGGACGTCGAACTGCGCCGCGCTGGTGGCCGACGCAGCCCTCCACATGGCACGTTCCCAACGCAAGCTCGTGCCCAACAGCTCACCCCGGCCTGGCTGAAACTCGAAGCTCGGGCCGCTTTGCGCGTCGCCGGCTTGCAGTTCGAGCATGAGGTCTTGAAGGCGCAGCAGGGGCGTAGCCTGGGGCGTGCTGCCGCGCAGATCGAAGACTTGCACGCTTCCCTGCCAGCGCGGCGGCGACGCAGGGTCGGTTTCGGGGCGCAGGCCGCCGCGCGCCTGGAGTTGCACCAGGGTCGAGCCCGGCGTGGCCTCGTCAAGCGGCCTGATATCACCGAGCACAAACTCGGCCCAGGCCGGCGGCGCGGCGTTCAGTGCGGCGCGCAGGTCGAGGCTGTGGTCCTGCGTCGTGCCCTGCAGATTCACTCCCATGTTGCGCACGCTGTGCGGCTGCTGCTGCTCCCAGCGTGCGTCGGTCAGGGCGACGTGCAGATCGAAAGGAGAGTTCACCTGCGTGTCGAAATTCCAGCGCGCCTGAGCACTCGTCACGCTCAGCTGAGCGATGCGCAGCCCCGCCGCCTTCAGCGTGCCCTGGGTGCGCAGGTGCGGCCAGCGGCCCTCGAGTTCGATGCCCGCTTCGAGCGATCCCGCCGGTGTCGCCCAATTCGGCGGCACGTTCGCGAGTTCGCGCAGCGGCGCCAGGCGCGCCAGTTGCGGCGCGTTCAGCTCGATCGCCCATCGGTCGGAACGACCGGCGTTGCCGCTCGCCCACTGGCCCTGTGCGCTGATGGTGTTGCCGCCTGCTTCGAAACGTGCCGTCAGATGCGCTAGCTTGGGCGCTTCGGCGGGAGATTCGTTGGGCGTGCGGGTGGGGCTCGGTGTGGGCAGGGAACTTTTCAGACTTGCCTGGCCGCGCAGCGCAAGGCCGGCGAGCTGGCTCGGGTGCAATGTCAGACGAGCCTCGCCCTGCAAGCTGGGCAACCACTCGAGCCATTCTTGCCATTCAGCCGAGCTGCCCGGTGGCTGCGCGGCAATCGGCAGGGCGAATGCAAACTCGGCATCGCCCGTGAAAAGGTGCGGCCCGCGGCGCCAGGCCGACTCGGGCGCGCCGGGAAACCACGGCAATGGGTCGAAGTCGATCAGGCTCGCATTGCCGTCGAGCCGCCATATTGCCAATTCCGCACTGCGAGTTGCCGTGCCCGAAAGCTTGAGCTGGGCCGCGCCCGCCCTGGCGTGCAGCTCACGCACTTCGACGCCTTGCGCCGAGCCGGCGACGTCGACCTTGAGCTGCACCGAGCGCTTCGGGTCGGCGTCGATTCGACCGTCGAGTTCCGCCTGCAGGTCGATGCGGGGCACCGGCGCGCCGGGTCCGCTCTGTCCGTTTTGCAAGTCCTGCGCGCTCAAGTTGATCGGCCCGCTCAGTGTCATGGCCGGCAGGCGCGGGTCGAGCAAGCTCGGCTGCACCTTCGTCAACCGGGCTTGCACGCGCAATGACCCTGCGCTCCACTCGGCACTGCCTTGCAGCGCGCCGGCGTCGCGGTCCTCGTCGGCGAGCAGGGCTTGCACGTTCATGAACTCCAGTCGCCCCAGTGCGGCGGGCGATGCACGCAGATCGAAGGCGAGGCTGCGCACCGGCAAGGCTTGCCGGTCCCAGCGCCCGGGCCGCTGGTTGACCAGGCGCGCGCGTGCCGAAAGCGTGCCGGCCGCTCCGGCAACGGGTGCGATGCGGACATCGCCGCTCAAGGCCGTCGCCGGCGCGTCCGCGAGCAGGGCGGACAGGTCGAGCTGTTCGGTGCGCAGGTCCAGGCGCGGCAGCGGCCAGGCCTCGAGCAGCGCCACTTCGGCCTGGGCGTCGAGCCGCTGGCCTTGGGCGCGCAGCGTCAACGTCGTCGCGAAGCGCGCCAGCGGGCCCGACGCCTCCAGCCGCACATGCCAGCCCTGGCGCAAGGCTTGCGCCCAGGGTGGAAGTTCGATCTGTGCGCGCCCCCCGGCCGGCGCATCGCTGGCTTGCGCGACATCGAGCTGCACCTGCAGCGGCAGAGCACCCTCAGTGCCGATCTGCGCCCTGCCCCTCCATTGCAGAGGACCGATGGCGAAACGCAAGCCATCGGCACGATGCACAAGGCCCCCACGGGCGCCTGACTGTGCCCCCAGGTGCACATGGGCACTGGCGTTGCGCACCGGGTGGGCTTCAAGGCCGGGCAACTCCAGGGTGCCCAGCTGCGCGGCGTCCACCTCGAGCTCGACGCCCAAACCCAGATCGCTCGGCAGCTTCGGCGCACCGCTGCCGGGAGCGAGCTGCACACTCACGCGATCCGCCGACACCTGGGCGGCGTGGATGCGCAACCAGGCCCGCGCGCCGCCGGGCGCAAGGCCCAGCTTCGAGACGCGCGGCGCTTCGATCGTGACCCGGTTTTCCCGCGCCGGCACCCCATCGGACCCCCAGCGCACGACGATGCGCTTGGCGCTGAATCCGTCGAGCAAGTTGCCCTTGGGCTGCTCCACCGCGATGAGGTCTTGCTGCGCCAAGGCCCACGCCGTGCCTCGGTCGGATCCGATGACCCAGGCCAGAACGGCGAGCACTGCGGCAGGCGCAACGACGAGCACCAGGGTCGCGACAGCCCATCCCGTCCAGCCGAATCCGACGCGCCGCCGTGCTGAGGGCGGCGCCGTTTTGGTCGCAGGTGCTGGCGTGGACATTCGAAGTCGAATCGGCGTGCCTGAACTCTCTCGGAGTTCCGTTGAATGAGCCCTGCCCGGGACGCGTCGCGCCGTCGAGCCGGTTTGCAATGGCAACTACTGCACGCTGTTGTGGTTCGTCCGGCCCGGCCCGGGCCGCAGAATCGCCAGGTGCAGATTTCGCTCGACCCAGCCCTGAGCCCAGCGCAGGCGTTGCTGTCGTTGGCGATGCCGATTATCAATGAGCGAGACGCCGGCGCAGCCTTTGTCGACAGGGTCTGCACGCCCTGGCGGCGCGCCCGGGCGCGGCTTGCCCTGCCTGATCGATGCAGTCGGCGCGGCGTATGAGCAGTGCCCGGGGAGTCGAGCCGGCGCATACCGGGCATGGTCCTGCCGACGACCTGAACCTGCCTGCCCTGCTCGCGATTCACGCGCTGGTGTGGACCTTCGCCGCTTGGGCGTCGCGCGCCAATCTCGATCTCGCCGGTGATATGGTCGAGAGTTATGTCTGGGGCATCGAGTGGCAGGCCGGGTATGTGAAGCACCCGCCGCTGTTCGCCTGGATCGCCGGGGCGTGGTTCAGCGTGATGCCGCGAGCCGACTGGGCCTACTCCGCGCTCTCGGCGTCGAACGCGGCGCTTGGCCTGCTCGGTGTGGCCGCGCTGGCCAGGCGCTTCCTGCCAGCGCAGCCCGCGGCGATAGCGGCACTGACCCTGGCGGTGTCGCCCTTGTACACCACGCTGGCAATCAAGTTCAACGCAAACGCCGTCCTGCTTTCGTTCTGGCCCTGGGCGGCGTTTCATTTTGTCGCCTACTTGCAAAGCGGGCGCCGCCGCCATGCCGCCGTTTGCGGCGCACTCGTCGCCCTGGCCCTGCTCGGCAAGTATTTCTCGGTCGTCCTGTTGCTTACGTTCGTGGTGGCAGGGCTGGCCGTGCCGGCATGGCGGTCGCGCATGCGTGGCACCGGTCCGTGGATCGCTCTCCTGGCGGGCGCAGTCGTATTGCTGCCGCATGCGGCGTGGCTGGTCGATCACCAATTCATCACGCTTCGCTATGCGTCCGATCGAAGCGCGGGCGATCTCGTATCTGGCCTGTTGCGTTTGGCGAACTACAGCGCAGCCCAGTTCGCCTACCTTCTTCCCAGTGCGTTCTTGCTGATTTGCGCTGTGCGCGTCGGGCAGCGTCGCCAGGCTCTGTCCCTGCTCATGCTCCCGACAGTGCAGCCCGCCATGCGGCTCGAGCTCTGGTGGCTGGCATTGGGGCCAATGCTCGTGATCGCGGCGATCGCCGTTCTGGCGCAAACGCCCATGGCTTCGGTCTGGGGCATGGCGCAGTGGTTCGCAATCACGGCCCTGTGGCTTTCGGCACTCAGCCATCACGGCGTCATGGTGCGCGCCAGCTCCCTGCGCCGCGTCATGATCCTGTACTGGCTGGCCGTGGTGCTGCTCGCTCCGGCGCTGGGGATTGCCAACGCGCACCGAGGCATCTCGGCAGCCGTAGAGCCGCGCGCCGAACTGGCACAGGTCGCTCAGGCGCAGTGGCATGTGCGCACCGGGCGTGAACTGGCCATCGTCGGCGGGGTTGGCGTGGAGGCGATGTCGCTGGCTTTTTATGCGAATGGCAAACCGCGCTGGTGGAATCCTGCGGCGCCGCAGACGACACCGTGGATCACTCTGGCGGACTGGCAACGCGAGGGTGGCGTGATCGTGTGCATGGAAGCCGATATCGATTGCCAGCGGGTTGCCCAGACCCTCGTGGCTACGGACCCCGTTTTCGTCAGCATCGAAAAGCGCGCTTGGACGACGAACCTGACGCCACGGCACTACCGCCTGTACTTCGGCGAAACGTCCAGCGCCGATTCATCGCCAACGTCAAGTCCGGCACCTTGAGCTGCGCCGGCATTCGCGCCGCAAGACAGGTGCTGGCCCATCGCCAGGCATCACAGCGCGATCCCCACGCTCAGGTGCAGCCTGGCCTTGTGCACCTCCACTCCATACGCCCAATCGACGCGCAGCGGCCCGACAGGGCTGCGCCAGCGCAGCCCCAAGCCATAGCCCACGGCGGGTTTAAGCGTATCGAAATGGTCCGCCGCGTTGCCCGCGTCGACAAAGGCGGCCCACCACAGTGAGGCCAGACGCGGCGAGAACGGCCGGGCGATCTCGGCGCTGGCCGTCATCAGCGCACGCCCGCTCGTGACCACGCCATTCTTGATCGGCCCCAAGGTGCGATACGCATAACCGCGCACCGAATCGTCGCCGCCGGCGCGAAACAGCAAAGGGTCAGGCAGGCCGGTGCTGCTGGCGGCGTTCAAGTGGCCGAGCTCGATCCGGCCCGTGCCGTACCAATTCGATCGCAGCGGCGCGTAGCCGGTCAAGCGAAGGCTGGTCCGCGTGAAGGGTCCACTTTCGGCGGCGCTGCTGCGCGACCAGCCGCCGCCGAGCTGCCCGCTGGCGGTGTAGCCGTCGGTGGGAAGCATGACGCTGTCCAGGCTGCGGAAAACGCCGCCGAAATTGATCGAGTAGGCATCGCCCTGTGCGCTGCCGGCCGCGTTGACGAGTTCCGATCCCAGCCATTCGCCGTAGACCACGCGTTCCAGGCGCTGCGAGTCATAGGCCCGGCCGGCGCGCCAGCGCCACGAGGTGCGCAACTCACCGGCGGCCTCCAACTTCTCGTAGGCGCCTGCCAGGAGGTTGCGGTACAGGCCGGGCAAGGTGTGCGTGGTGAGCTCACCGGTCCAACTGCGCGCCTCGCGCCCGAGTTCGAGCTTGTTCTTGGCGATCACATTGAAACCCATCGGCCGGCGGTGCAAATGCTCGAAGGTGATGCGTTGGCCGGTGTTGTCGCTATAGCCCACGCCCACCGTCGCTTGCTGCAGCTCCAGCTCGCGCAGGCGCACCTGAACCGGTGCCGCGGCCGCTTGCGCCGGGTCGGGATCGATCTCGACGCTCACGCCTTCGAACAGCCCCGTCTTGACCAGGCGCTCCTGGAACTCGAGCAAGGTCTGTTCGCTGTGCGCGGCGCCTTCGCCGAATTCGGCGAGGTTGCGCACGCTGGATTCGTCGTAGCGGCTCAGACCCTCGATGCGCAAGGCACCGAGGTGAAACAGCGGGCCGCTGGACAGCGTCGCCCGCAGCGTGGCGGCTGCCCGGGACACGTCGATCGCCGCATCGGTATCGAGCCAAACGGCACTCGGGTAGCCGTTCGCGCGCAGCCGCGCCAGGGTTTCGTTCTTCGCCGCCGCCCAGCTTGATTGCCGAAACGCTGCGCCGATCTGCAAGGGCCAATGGCGGCGCAGCGCCTCGAACGTCGTGCGCGCCAGCGTGTCGTTGGCTTCGACGCGCTGTTGCAGCTCGCCCAGCGCGTCGAGCGTCCATTGCGTGACCGTGACGCGCGGTCCCGGGTTCACCTCGATATGCACCAGGGGCAGGGCCTGCGTGTCGGCGCGGCGTTGCGCAGTCACCGTCGCGGCGAAGTAACCCTCGGTCTCGAGCAGGGCGCGCGCCTGGGCGGGTGCCGCGGCCACCAGGCGGTCGAGCTCGGCGCCGGTGACGGAATCGGCCTCGCCGGCGTTCTGAAATCGCGCCAGGTCGAGGTAGGCCAGCAGGAGCGCACGCAAGGCCTCGGGTGCATCGATCTCGAGTCGGTAGGCGGCCTGGACTCGAGCTTCGCTGACTGCGTTGGATGAAGTTTGCGTCGCGTCGGCCGCCCAGGGCAGGTGCACGGGCACAACCAGCGCGAGCAAGGATGCCACATGCGCCCAACACGCCCGACCCGCCCAGCGCCTCATTTGCTCAGCAGCCGCATCGCTCCTTCAAGCCCGGTCAGCGTCAGTGGAAACATGCGCTGGTTCATCAACTGCTGGATCACGGCGATGCTCTGCCGATAACCCCACACGCCCTGCGGCTCGGGGTTGATCCAGGCGAACTTGGGGAAGGCATGGGTCAGGCGTTGCAGCCACTGCGCGCCCGGCTCCTCGTTGTTGTATTCGACGCTGCCGCCGGGCTGGAGGATCTCGTACGGGCTCATCGTCGCGTCACCGATGAAGATGAGTTTGTAGTCTTTGTTGAACTTGCGGATGATGTCCCAGGTGGGAAATTTCTCGCTGTAACGGCGCCGGTTGTTCTTCCACATGAAGTCGTATACGCAGTTGTGGAAGTAGAAGAATTCGAGGTGCTTGAACTCGGTCTTCGCGGCGCTGAACAACTCTTCGGCGCGATGGATATGTTCGTCCATGGTGCCGCCCACGTCCATCAGGAGCAGCACTTTCACTTTGTTGTGGCGCTCGGGCACCATCTTGATATCCAGCCAGCCTGCGTTGGCCGCTGTGCAGCGGATCGTGTCGTCGAGGTCGAGTTCCTCTTCGGCGCCTTCGCGAGCAAAACGCCGCAAGCGGCGCAGCGCGACCTTGATGTTGCGCGTGCCCAGTTCCAACGTGTCGTCGTAGTCCTTGTACTGGCGCTGGTCCCACACCTTGACGGCGCTCTTGTTGCGGCCCTTGTCCTGGCCGATGCGAATGCCCTGCGGGTTGTAGCCGAAGGCGCCGAACGGCGAGGTGCCGCCGGTGCCGATCATCTTGGAGCCGCCCTCGTGGCGCTTTTTCTGCTCCTCGAAGCGCTTTTTCAAGGTCTGCATCAACTCGTCCCAACCCATCTTCTCGATCGCCGCCTTTTCTTCGGCGCTGAGATCGAGTTCGAACTTCTTTTGCAGCCACTCCAGGGGAATGTCCTGCGTAAAGTCGGTGAGCAGCTCGACGCCTTTGAAGTAAGCCGCGAAGGCGCGATCGAACTTGTCGTACAAGGCCTCGTCCTTCACCAGCGAGGCGCGGGCGAGGTGGTAAAAATCGTCGACCGAGTGATCGATCACGCCGGCCTTGATCGCTTCGAGCAGGGTCAGGTATTCCTTGACCGAGACCTTCAGCTTGGCCGCGCGCAGGGTGTAGAAGAAGTCGATCAGCATGAGGACAGGCCCAGGCGAGGTTTCAGCGCGGCCGGTCGAGCTGCCAGCGCAAATGGGTCTGCACGGTCGGCCATTCATCGGCCGTGATGCTGTAGACGCAAGTGTCGCGCAGCGTGCCGTCGCTGGAGCGCTGATGATTGCGCAAGATGCCGTCGAGCTGCGCGCCCAGGCGCTCGATGCCGCGCCGGCTTTGCCGGTTGAAGCGGTGCGTGCGGAATTCCACCGCGATGCATTCCAGTGCGTCGAAAGCATGACCGAGCAGGAGCAACTTGCATTGCGTGTTCAGCGGCGTGCGCTGCGCGCGCCGCGCGTACCAGGTGCTGCCGATCTCGAGGCGTTTGTGGGCTGCGTCGATGTTCATATAAGTGCTCATGCCCACGGGCGTGTCCGAGGCGTCGAACACGGTGAAGGCAAGCATGCTGCCTGCGGCTTGCAAGGCCAAGCGCCGTGCGATCTCGGCTGCCATGCCTTCGGGGGACGGGACGGCGGTGTACCAGAGCCGCCAGAGTTCGCCGTCGCGAACGGCCTCGGCCAGGGGCGCCGTGTGTTCAGGGCTCAGCGGAACCAGCCGGGCGTGCCGGCCACTCAGCGTGATGGGGTCCGGCCAAGGCATCGAAGACTACCGGTTCGAATTCCGGCCGGCGCGCAGCACCCGCACGTCGCGCCGCGACTTCAGCCTGCACCGCAATCCTTGCGATTTCATGGCCTCAGCGATTGTGCCGCTGCATGAAGACGAGCTTCTCGAACAGCGACACATCCTGTTCGTTCTTCAGCAAAGCGCCCACCAGGGGCGGCACGCTGACTTTGTCGTCATTGCTGTGCAGCGCTTCGAGGGGGATGTCTTCGGCAACGAGCAATTTGAGCCAATCGAGCAACTCGCTGGTGGAGGGCTTCTTCTTCAAACCCGGCAGGCCGCGAACGTCGTAGAAACTCTTCAGCGCCGCGCCGAGCAGTTCCTTTTTCAGGTTCGGGAAATGCACGTCGACAATTCGCTTCATCGTCTCGGCGTCGGGAAACCTGATGTAGTGGAAGAAGCAGCGCCGCAAGAAAGCGTCGGGCAATTCCTTCTCATTGTTCGAGGTGATGAACACCAGGGGCCGGTGTTTCGCCTGGATGAGTTCGCGCGTCTCGTAGACGTAGAACTCCATGCGGTCGATTTCGCGCAGCAAGTCGTTGGGGAACTCGATGTCGGCCTTGTCGATCTCGTCGATCAGGAGCACCACCGCCTGGTCGGCCGTGAACGCCTGCCACAGGATGCCCTTGACGATGTAGTTGTGAATGCTCTTGACGCGCTCGCCGCCGTCCACATCGGCCAGCTGGCTGTCGCGCAGACGGCTCACCGCGTCGTACTCGTAAAGACCTTGCTGCGCCTTTGTCGTACTCTTGACGTGCCATTGCAGGAGCGGCATTCCCAAGGCTCCCGCCACCTCTTCGGCAAGCATCGTCTTGCCCGTGCCGGGCTCGCCCTTGACGAGCAAGGGGCGCTTCAGCGTGACCGCGGCGTTCACGGCGAGCATCAGGTCATGGGTGGCGACGTAGGAATCTGTACCTTGGAATTTCATGGGCGGCGCTGGGGCTGTAGGGGGCCAGAGGTCTGCACCCAGCCTGTGCATGCACGCGCCTGGGACGGGCGTCCGACCCGGCCTTGCACTGCACAGCGGGTCGTCCGCGGCCAGTATAAGGGTCCCTATAATCGCGCGCTGCTGAGCCTACACCCCTTCCCATTCGGCCTTCGAACCATGACAAAGCTGTTCTTCACGACGATCGCGCTGGCCTTCGCCGCAGCAAGCTCGGCGCCCGCCATCGCCCAGGATCCGAAGGCCGGCCAAGGCAAGGTTGCGATGTGCATCGGCTGCCACGCCATCCCGGGCTACCAGGCGAGCTTCCCCGAGATCCACAAGGTGCCGATGATCGCCGGCCAGGGCGCGAAGTACATCGTCGCTGCCCTGACGGCGTACCAGAAGGGCGAGCGCAAGCACCCCACGATGCGCAGCATCGCCGCTTCGATGAACGAACAGGACATGGCCGACGTGGCCGCGTACTATGAAGAACAAGGCAAGGCCGCGGCTGCCTCTGTCGCAAGTCCGGCGCCCACACCGCCGCCGGCCGTTGCCGAACTGCTGAAGAAGGGTGCCTGCGCTTCTTGCCATGGCGAGAACTTGAGCAAACCCATCGACCCGAGTTATCCCAAGCTCGCCGGCCAGCACGCCGACTATCTCTTCGTCGCTCTCAAGGCCTACCAGATCGAGAAGAACCCGCAAGTCGGCCGCTCCAACCCCGTCATGATGGGCATGGCGCGTCCCTTCACGCAGCAGGAACTGAAAGCTCTGTCGGCCTACATCGCCTCGATGCCAGGCGACTTGCACACGGTGGCGCAGGCCCGATTCCGCTGAACCGCGGCGCACGCGGTTGCGCTGCGATCCAGGGCCGCTGAAGTTCAGCGGCCCTTTTCACGTCGATGCCGACTTGCGCAAGTTCAAGGCACAGCCGCCTTGACCGATAACCATTGGTGGTGTTTCCCGAACTGGTTCATGGACAAGCCCATATTGCAGAAAATCCCGGTCGCTGAGTTGAAGCTCGGTATGTTCCTGCATGAGCTGTGCGGGGCTTGGCTCGACCATCCATTCTGGAAGACGCGCTTTGTCCTGAACAGACCTGCCGATCTGGCCAAACTGCGTGACAGCGGCATCACGCATTGTTGGATCGACGCAGCCAAGAGCCTCGGGCAGGCCACGGAAAACACCAGGGAAGCGCCCGCGCAGCCCTCGACACCGAGCGCCGCGGGCGTCGCACCAACCCTGGTGAGCCCGCCAGCACCGATGGCAACCTCGATGGAGGAGGAACTGCGCCGCGCAACCGCCGTGATGAGGAAGTCACGCCAGGCCGTGCGAGCTCTGTTCACCGAAGCACGTATGGGGCGGGCCTTGGATATAGAGAAATGCATGCCCATGGTCGATGATATTGCCGCGTCGGTTTGGCGCAATCCGGGCGCGATCATCACTTTGGCGCGCTTGAAGACACACGATGACTACACCTATATTCACTCGGTCGCGGTGTGCGCTCTGATGGTGGCCCTGGCACGCCAGCTCGGCCACGACGATGGCCAAGTGCGAGCCGCCGGAATGGCAGGCTTGCTGCACGACATCGGCAAGGCGTGTCTGCCCATCGAGCTGTTGAATAAACCGGGGAAGCTGAGCAGCGACGAATACCGATTGATGCAGGAGCATCCGCAACGTGGCCATCACTTGCTGAGCGAATCCGGCACGGCAGGCGCTCTGGTGATGGATGTCTGCCTGCATCACCACGAACGCCCCGACGGCAAGGGTTACCCGCATGGTCTGGCCGGCAGCGACCTGTCGCTGCCGGCCAGAATGGGCGCCGTCTGCGATGTCTACGACGCGATCACGTCGAACCGCCCGTACAAGATCGGCTGGGACCCCGGCGAATCGCTTTCCCGCATGGCCCAATGGGTGAAGAACGGGCAATTCGACGACGCGGTGTTCCAGGCCTTCGCCAAGAGCCTGGGGATCTATCCGGTGGGTACCCTGGTCAGACTGCAGTCGGGCCGGCTCGGTGTCGTCGTCTCACAGGACCCTGACGCATTGTTGACGCCCACAGTCAAAGTGTTCTTCTCCACCCGTTCGGAAGTGCACATTCCGCCCGAGGTGGTCGACCTGGCCCACGCAAACTGCAGCGACCGCATTGTCGGTCGCGAGCCCAACGACAAGTGGAAGTTCAGGCACATCGATGAGCTCTGGGCCGGTGCGAATGTGCTGCACATGAACGCGCGCTAGCCACGCCATCGCGCCACGGTGCAAGGCGCCCCGCCAGGCCAGGCGATGCGTTTGCCGCCTTGCCCAGATACATGGGCCGACCCTGTAGAGTCTCCCCATGAGCGGAGCAATGCGGTGAACGGACGCCGGCCGGCCTGGGCGATCGCACGCTGCGGCTTTGCCGTCGTGCTCAGCGCCGCGGCCCATGCCGCCGACCTTCTCCCGCGGCGCCTGTACGAGATGAGCACCCGCACCGGGATGCCCCATCTCGAGGAGAACCTGCGCTATGCGGTGGTGACGCAGCAGCGCTGCTTGAGCCCGCATGATCTCTCCAGCGTGTTCTGGATGCTCGACGAAGTTTCGCTGCAAGACTGCAGGCTCATCGAAGTTGTCGATGACAAACGGCTCGACCCGCAAACCACCGCGCTCTACAAGCTGCGATGCACCGGCGGGCACGGCACGAGCGGCGAGGCGCAATGGGAACTCGCTGCACAGCAGCTAACGGGCGTGTTGAACGTGCGCCTGGGCGGCAAGAACATGACCTTTTACCAACGCATTACGGCCAAGCCGATCGGCGATTGCCCATGATGCGCGAGACGGTGCGGCCGGCGCCGCGAGCGTGAAGTTCAACCGCACGCCGCGTGCGACTCCTGGGCAGTAATGCCGCAACAGGGAAGCCATCGACACCTAGACTCCTGCCACTTATCGAATCCGGAGAAATCGATGGCTCTGAATCCTGGCGATCTGCTGACCCCGCGCTACGACATGACCATGATGGTCTGGTCTTTCTTGATCGCGACGGCGGGCTCCTTCCTTGCGCTCGAGTGCGCACGCCTGCTGCGTCGCAAAGACGGAACGCTGGACGCGGCCATGGTCGTCGGCTCTGCCGTGATGCTCGGCGGCGTGGCGATTTGGTCGATGCACTTCGTCGGCATGCAGGCTTACCGGGTCGACGTACCGATTTCCTACGATGGATTCCTGACCGTGCTCTCCCTGGTGGCGGCGATCGTCATCGCCGGACTGGCGCTGTACTTGAGCGGCGGCAGTGGCAAATTCAACGCGCGCGGCTGGTTCGCCGGTGGCGTGATTGCGGGCCTGGGCGTGTGCGTCATGCACTACATGGGCATGTATGCGCAGGTCATGCCTGCCCTGATGACCCTGGACGTGTCGATCGTTCTCATCTCGGTGGTCATCGCGATCACCGCAGCGCTGGAGGCGCTGTGGATGGCCTTCAACGTTGAACAGCGCGCCTTGCGCCTGGGCGCTGCCGTCACCATGGGGATCGCCGTCTGTGCGATGCACTACACCGGCATGGAGGCGGCGACGCTGATCTGCATCGCAGCCGCGCCGAGCGCGGACTTCACGATCAGCAGCAGTCACCTCTTCGAATGGACCCTCGGCGTCGCCTTGTTGCCGATGGTTCTGGTGTCGATGATGCTGTTCACGCGCCTGAAGAACATCGGCCAACCGAGCATCAACCCGGCCCGTGCCTGAAGCGCAGGCCGTCGCGCCGCGCAAGCTCGCTGAATCACGATTCGCCAGGAGCGCGCGCGCCGGCGCAACGCAGGCGCCGGCCCGCCGACGGGCCCGCCCGAAGGCGCAATGGCTGCACAGCGTCGACCAGGCGTTCGCTGTTCTCTTCCCCGGCGGCGCCGCAGCTTCTTGTTCTGGCGCTCGTCGTGAATCGCCATTGAGCGCCTCCAGACCACCGCCCTGGAATCAGGCCATCTCGGGGCGGCCCGGACTTTCCCTCTAAGAACCTGCACCGGCTGAGCGCCGGCGAAGCGCAGGATAGGCTCGCTGCACCTCGGCATGCGCTGCATCGCATCGCCGAGCACAGCAGCTCGAATTCGCAGGGCGAGATCGAGCAGTGGCCGCAAAGTCTGGCGGCGCGAACAGCACTCGATTCAGGCACTTCGGGAAAGCGGTAGTACCGCCGCGCAATCCTTCACGCACCCCCCTGATTCGGCGTTGCGCGGGTTGCTCGATGGGGCCCGCTCCTTCAGACTCGCGTTCGATCACCGGGTCGCTGCGACAGCAGGCCCGGCGTGAAAGACATTCGACGAGAAGAGCCGCCCGGCTCTTCTCGTGCATCGAATGCGCGACGTGCCAGTTTCCAGGACAACAACAGCGGCGATGAATTCGAAAACCTTTCGAGTCCGATCATTGGGATTGGCCCCCCACGAATTGAACGCCCTCAAGAGCGTGTGCCGTCTGAGCCAACAGGCCGGCCGGCCCTTTGGACATGCCTTGGCCGAGCCGGACGAGGCGGCTGACTTGTTCGTCGTCGCGATGGATCACGCCGAATCGGTGGCGCAGTGGCGCGAAGCCGACCCTCGGGCGCTGTGCCCCTTCGTTGCGGCAGGTCGCCTGCCCGCGGACATGCCGGGCGGCGTCGAGCTGCCCAAGCCCTTTCTTGCATCGCGCCTGCTCGCCGCAATGGACGCCTGCGCCGCTCTTGCCGCCGACGCTCGCTCCGCCGGCACCCGCTCTGCGCGGCCTGACGCGACGACAGCGGCGATCGCAGAACCGCCCGCCCTCGCATCACAAGCACGCGGCCGCTCGATCCTCCTGGTCGACGACAGCCCGACCGTGCGCAAACAACTCGAACTCGTGTTGCGCAGCATCGACCTGCAGCCGCACTGCACCGCCAGCGGCGAAGAAGCGCTGTTTGCCGTCGAGCGCTACGCCTTCGACTTGATCCTGCTCGACGTGGTGCTGCCCGGCGCCGATGGCTATCAAGTCTGCAAGACGCTCAAGAAGAACCCGCGCACGCGCAACATCCCCATCGTCATGTTGACGAGCAAGTCGTCGCCGTTCGACAAGATTCGCGGCAGCTTTGCGGGCTGCGACAGCTATCTGACCAAGCCGCTGGCGCAGGCGGACTTCAAGGCCGTGGTCAAGAAGTACTTGCCGCAATTGGCCACCGAGTGCGTCTTCTCGGACTCAGTCGCTGCCGGTGGCGCGCGCGCGCTGCTGACGGCCTAAGCGTATCGAACCCATCTCCCCTGGAAAACTGAAAGGAAACACCGTGTCCAAAAAAGTACTGGTTGTCGACGACTCGCCGTCCGAGCTTCTCAACATGAAGACGATCCTCGGCGATGCCGGCTGCCAGGTGATCACGGCGGCCAATGGCAAGGATGCCGTCGACAAGGCCCGGGCCGAAAAGCCGCACCTGATCTTCCTCGACATCGTCATGCCCGACATGGACGGCTACGAGGCGTGCCGATTGTTGAGCTCGGAGCCGGCAACGCAGAAGATTCCGGTGATCTTCGTCACCAGCAAGAGCCAGAAAGCAGACCTCGTGTGGGGCCAGATGCAAGGCGCCAAGGGTTATGTCGTCAAGCCCTACCGGGCCGAGCACATCATCGATCAGCTCAAGGCCATGGCCTGAGCGTCGAGCTGCCGCGATGGATTCGTCAGTCCGCCTTGCTCCTGCCGGCGCCGGGCCCGCGCCGCGCAGCTTGCCGCCGAGCGAGGCGCTTGCGCGCCACGTGCGACCCACCCTTGTGCTGGCGGGTGCCACGCGCCGGAGCGATGAAATCGCGCGCTATGGATTCGCCGTCGGCAGCTTTGCCTTTCTGATCGGCCGCGGCGTCGGCTCGGAGGTGCTCGACAACGTGACGCTCGCGCCGGTGCCGTGCACACCGGCTTGGCTGGCAGGGGTGATGAATCTGCGTGGCCACCCGGTTCCGGTCTTCGACCTGGCCCTCACGCTCGATGTCGCGCGCGACGCCATGGTGGCGCGAACGCCGGTCCTGGTGCTGGGCAAGGGCAACGAGGCGGCCGGCTTCCTGATCGACGGCTTGCCGCGCGCGGTGACCGGCGCGCGGCCGATCGCCCTACCGAGCGCATTGCCCGATCGCCTGGCGCCATTCGTTTCGGGCGCCTTGCATCAGGGTGACTCGGTCTGGCTCGAGTTCGATCACGCAGGTTTTCTTCGGGCCTTATTCGATCACTGATTCGTCGGCCTTTCTCGATTCATCGGCAAACAAATCGCCCCAGAGCGGGCAGGAGCTTCGAAAATGAAACAGCAAATCGGATTCTTCCAGCACATGCGGCTGCCGCAGAAGTTCATGCTGCTCGGCGTCTTGGCCTTGGTGCTGGCTGCCATTCCGATCTACAACCTGCTCGATAGATCGCAGACCGAGATCGGCTTCGTTCGAACCGAACAGGCAGGCATGGTGCCGATCACATCGACTCTCGAGCTGGTCAAGACACTCCAGGATCACCGCGCATCGGCGAGCTATTTCGTTCTGAAAGACGAAAAGCGAGGCGCCGATCAGCCCAAACACGCCGCCGCTGTTGAAGCAGCGTTTTCGAAACTCGACTCACAGATCGGATCGCTCAACGATCCGGCAGTCGCCGAACGGCTGACCGCCTTCAAGCGGCAATGGGCCAGCCTGAAGGACAACGTGACCGGTCGCAAGATCGAACAGCGACGCGTCACCGAGGATCACATCGCGATCATTCGCGAAGTCCTGCGAGTCGTCGAGGAGTTGACCGCGTACTACAAGATCGACCTGGAGCCCGACGCCTCCACCTACTACATGTTCCAGTCGACGCTCGTCGCGCTGCCGCTGTTGTCGGAGACGATCGGCCAGCTGCGCAGCCCTGTGGTGTCGCGCTTGCAGGATCTGGCCTCGGCACGTGCCAACGCCGATCACCAGGGCAAGCCGTCCAGTCTCGACGCTGCACTGCGCGACGCGTACCGCCCCACCGACCGCTTGCGCATCGCCGAAACCATCAAGGATCTGCAGGAGGTGCTCGATCGCTACGTCGCCTTGACGCAAAAGGCAGTGCGTGCGGCGCCCACACTCGAAGCAACCGTCGGCGTGCAGGTCGCCGACATCAAACGCGCGACCCAACAGGCGATCGACCTCGTCAAGCGCGAAATTCTCGGCAAGGAATTTCCGACCATCGACGCAGGCGTCTATTTGAAGGACGTGACGGTGCCTCGTGAAGCGGTGCAAAAGGCGGTCACCCAGCAGACCCTGCTGACCCAACTGCTCCAGCGTCGTGCCGAACAATTGCGCGTCCAACGGTTCAAGTCGGTGGGCGGCGTGCTCGCACTCTTGCTGCTCGCGGCAGCGGTGGGCGCATTCATCGTGCGCAGCATCACCGAGCCCCTGGGCAAGCTGATCGGCGCGGTGCGCCGCCTGGAGAGCGGGGACGACAGCGCGCGTGCCAACCTCCACTCGTCCGACGAGATGGGCGAGTTGGGTGCTGCATTCGACGCGATGATGGACGTCCGTGTGGCCAAGCTCAAGCGCGAAAACGACCAGTTGAACGAATCGGTCCTGGGCTTGTTGCAGGGCGTCGCGCAGTTGTCACGCAAGGACCTGACGGTGAAGGTGCGGGTGACGGAAGACGTGACCGGCCCGGTGGCCGACGCCTTGAACGTGCTGACCGGCGAAACCGCCAAAGTGCTGCAGCAAGTGAGCGACATTTCGGCCAGCGTGACCGCGGCGTCGCTGAAGGTGAAGGCGCAGTCCGACACGGTGATGCACGCCGCCGCGGAAGAACGCGTGCAGGTCGACGCGACCACGGCGTCCCTGGTGCTCGCCTCGCAGTCGATGACGCAGATTGCAGCGATGGCGCAGCAGTGCAACAGCGCCGCCGCGCGCGCGATCAAGACGACCGAGGACGCGCTCGAGACCGTGACCACCACGGTGGGCGGCATCAACAGCACGCGCGACACGATCCGCGAAACGGAAAAGCGAATCAAGCGCCTGGGCGAACGCTCGCAAGAAATTTCCGGCGCGGTGAACCTGATCAATTCGATCGCCGAGCGCACTCACATCCTGGCGCTGAATGCTTCGATGCACGCGGCCTCGGCGGGTGAAGCCGGCCGAGGCTTCGCCGTGGTTGCCGACGAAGTGCAACGCCTGGCCGAAAGCGCACGCCAGGCGACGCAACAGATCGCCACCCTGGTGGGCAATATTCAAGTGGAAACGTCCGACACGGTGACGACGATGAACTCGGCGATCTCCCAGGTCGTCGAGGGCTCCAGACTTGCCGAGCAGGCCGGCCGTCAAATGCAGGTGACGCAGCGAACGACGGCCGAACTGGTGGAGTCGGTTCAGCAAATCGCGATCCAGTCGCAGGAACAGGCGAAAGCGTCGCACGACTTGCTCGAGCGCGCCGGCAAGATCAAGCTGAGCACGCAGGAGACGGACCGCCAGCTGACCGAGCAGACGCAGCAGACCGGCGCGCTGGTGGACTACGCGCGCAATCTGCTGGCCACGGTGCGCGTGTTCAAGCTGACCGCAACGGCCTGAATCGATTGTCTCGCCGCCGGTGCATGAGCGCCGGCGAACTCCTTCTTACACGAGAAGCCGATGGATTCATTGGTCGCAGATCGTTCGCAACTCGAGCACGCCGCAGCCGTGTTCGAGCTGAAGTTGCTGTCCTCGTGTGCGGGCGAGACCGATGCGCGCTTCGACGCGGCGGCGGCGGCTCGGCTGCTGCAACGCTGCCAGGCGCTGCTGAGCAACTTTGCGCGCTTCGCCACCGCCGGCGGGGCACGCGGGCTGCACCAGGCCTGCCAGTGGGTCCAGGCCAATATCGAATTGGTCGGCAAACAGGCGCGGCCACTGTCGGACGAACAAAGCCAGGCCCTCGAGGATTGGCCCAGCGCCCTGCGTGCCTACCTCGAGACTCCCGGCGACCGGGCGGCGATCGAATCCCTGTTGGTGCTGATCGACGCACCCTGCTGGCCGTTTCGCCCCTCCCGCTTCGGGCGTGACAGCCTGGCCACCCTGCTCAGCCAATTTCATTCGTCCAGCGCCGGTGAAGCGCACGCCGACCCGAGCGCGGGTGAACTGCTCGCCGGCTCGAGCGATGGCACGCCCAGCGACGCCGTCCAGGCCAGCGCTGCCATGCCATGCGATATTTCGCTGGGCTGCGAGCCCATCGGGAGCGAGAACGCGGGCGCGCGTGACTTTTCGGTGGACAGCGCAGCGCCACTCGCCGAATCTGCCGCCGATGCGTCCAATAGCGCCCTGCGCCTGGCCATCGAAGCGCTGAAACTGGCCGCCACGGCAGGGGTGCGCCGCGAACGCGATCGCGAACTGTACGGCGCAGCGCTGGACGCCGTGATCGACGCGTCCGCCACAGCCGGCTGCAACGCCCTGGTCGACGCAAGCCTGCATGTCGCAGGCAATCTCGACACCTTGAACGGCCAGCCCGACTTGATCGAAGGCGCCTTGTTGGTCCTGCTCGATTTCCCGATTGCGATGCTCGATTGCGTCGTGCACCCGAACGATCGCGGCAGCACCGACGTGCTGCTCGCGTGCCTGTCCGATCCGATGTGGCCGGTGCCGCTCAGCACCGAGTTGCTGCATCAATTGCGCGCCCAGTTGTTGGAGGCCGCCAATGCCGCGCCCGATCCGGCGCGTACCCAATTCGAACCGGGTCCGAATGGGGGGCCGCCGGAGCTGATATCGCAACGGCTCGATTTCGAGGAACTCGATTCCATCTTCACCGACCTGGCACCGCTCGCGGACAGCGAGGACGAGGTCGAGCCGACACAACTCGCGCAGGACACCGTGTTCAGCGATCTGGTGCCCTGGGCCGACGACGACAGCAGCGCGGCGCAAGAGGCCCTCGAGACGGTGTTCACCGACCTGGCACCCTTGGGCGACAGCTTGGACGCACCGGCGCCGTCCGGCGCCGGGCAAGCCATCGAATCGCCGCCCGGCGCCGAGCAAGCCATCGAATCGCCGGCGTTACCGCCGTTGCCGGCCGGGCTGCAGGAATGCGACCCTGAGAACCTCGAATTGCTGGCTGCCGAATTCGCTGCGTTCGCGGCGACACTGCAATCCGAGCTCGCAGTCACCGACCCGGCACGCGAGCCTTCGCAGCGGCACACCGTCTTGTCCTCGTGCGGCGAGATGCTGGATCGATTCGCGAGCGTCTCGCAGGCGGTCGGTCTCAGCGCACTGCACTGGGTATTCGCCTTTGTCGCAAGGCGCATCGCGCTCAGCGTCGACACCGGGCTCGATGGCGCGCAGCGACACTGGATCGACGCCTGGGCGCACGCAGTGCGCGGCTACCTGAGCGCACCCGGCGACGCGTCGGCGGCCACTGGCATCGTGGAAACATTGTGCGACGCGATGTGGCCCGACGCGCTCGACGCCTTGACGGCCATCGATCTCGAAAGCGCGCTCGCCGCGTTGACCCTGCTTCGCGCGGCGGGCACCGAGCCCCGCCCCACATCGGCGAGCGCCGATGCGATGTCCCTGCTGATTCCGTCCGACGTGAACGCCGAGCTGTTGGAGAGCCTGGTGTCAGAGCTGCCGGTGCAAACCGCCGAGTTTGCCGGTGCCGTGCAGCGCATCGCCGCGGGCACAGGATCGGCCAACGACATCGACGCGGCGACCCGCGCAGCGCACACGCTCAAGGGCGCGGCCAACACGGTGGGCGTACGCGGCATCGCGAACTTGACGCATCACCTCGAAGACATCTTGATCGCCTTGGGCCATCATGGCGCCATGCCACCGCGTGCGGCGTGCGAAGTGTTGTCGCGCGCCGCCGACTGCCTGGAAGAGATGAGCGAAGCCGTGCTCAATGCCGAATCGGCCCCGGCCGACGCCGTCAGCGTGTTCCAGCAAGTGCTCGACTGGGCGAATCACATCGACGCCCTCGGCGCCGCGGCGTTTGCCTCGCAGGGTCACGAAGCCGGCCAGCGCGGCGCGTCCCTGCATGGCCCGGGTTCTGCGGAATCGCACACATCCCTGCTTGAATCGGACGGCGAGCTCGACAGCCCCGCTGTCCGCGCGACCCCGGCCCTGGCCGCGACGGGCGCACCGGCAGGCGTGGCCATGCTTGCCGCGGCCGCAGCTTCTGCCGCTGCCATGGCCCTGACTCCAGCACCCGCGGCTGGCGCCCTCGCCGATCCCGGCGCCGAGACCCCCGGTGCAAGCGTCGACGCGGGACCGACATTGCGCGTGCCGGCAACCGTGGTCGACGAACTGCTTCGCCTGGTGGGCGAAACGATGATCGCCAACACCCAGATCAAGGAGCAGTTGCGCCTCTCGATCGAGCATACGCGTGCAGTGACGCGCCACAACCGTCAGTTGCAGCGCCTCACCGGCGAGCTCGAACAGCTCGTCGACGTGCGCGGCGTGGCAAGCCCTGCACACCTGAAATCTTTCGCCCCTGGGCCCGTGAACGCCGCACCGGCGCACGCCAGCCGGCCGGGCGCGCAAGCCGATTTCGACGCTCTCGAGTTCGAACACTACAACGAACTGCAAACCGTCACGCGCCACTTGGCCGAGGCGGCCACCGACTCGCGCGAACTGTCGGCGGCCAGCGAGGAGCGGCTCGGTGCCCTGGCCGACCTGCTCGAAACCCAGGGCCGGCTGCACCAGGACAACCAGAGCGCGGTGATGAAGACGCGCATGGTGACGGTGGGAACGATCGAGTCGCGCCTGCAGCGCAGTGTGCGCCAGACTTGCCGCCTGCTCGACAAGGCGGCCGAGCTGCATGTGCGCGGCGCGAATACATCGATCGACAGCAATGTCTTGAACGAACTGGTCGACCCGCTGATGCATGTGCTGCGCAATGCGGTGGACCATGGCATCGAGTCGCCCGAGGCGCGTGCGCGCGCGGGCAAGCCGGCCACGGGCCGCATCGACTTGAGCTTTACGCGCGAGGGCGCGGCGATCCTCGTGCGCTGCAGCGACGACGGCGCCGGCCTGGACTTCGAGCGCATCCTGGCCAAGGCCCGGGAGCGAAAATTGATCGCGCAGGGAGTCACGCCATCGCCCGACGAACTCGCACGCCTGACCCTGGTGGCCGGCTTTTCGACGCGCGACGCCGCCACCCAGGTGTCGGGCCGCGGCATCGGCCTGGACGCCGTGAACGAGCGCGTTCAGTCACTCAAGGGCGTGCTGCGAATCAGCAGCGGCGCGGGCGGCGGCACGAGTGTCGAGATGCGCTTGCCGGTGTCGCTGATGACGACCAACGGATTGTTGATCAAGGTCGGCGGCCAGACGATGGCGGTGTCGAGCTACGGCATCCAGGACATCCACTACGTGACGCAGGACAGGATCCGACGTGTCGGCAACGCACTGTTCTACCAAAACGGTGACCAGGTGCACCCGCTGGACAACATCGACGCCCTGCTCGGCCGCGCCGACCGCCGGGACGACGCCGATGGCAACGCGCGGCGCAACTGGTTCCCCGCCCTATTGGTGCGAACCGACGAGGGTCAATTGCGCGCGATTCGGGTGCATGACGTGCTCGACTCGCAGGAACTGGTGGTCAAGGACCTGGGGCGCTTTGTCGCCAAGCCGCGCGGCGTGATCGGAGTGACGATCCTGGGCGACGGGGGCATTGCGCCGGTTCTGGACCTGGGGCAATTGCTGCGCGCGCCTGCCGCGCAACAGCGCTCAGTCGTCGGCGCGGGCAGTGCCGCCAGCCCGATCGTCGTTCGCACCGAGAGCCGGCGCAGCGCCCTGGTGGTCGACGATTCGCTTTCGGCGCGGCGCGCCGCCGCCCAGTTCCTGAAGGACGCCGGATTCGACGTACGCAGCGCGATGGACGGCGTCGAGGCAGCGGCGATGATCGAGAAGCTTCGGCCCGACATCGTCCTGGTCGACATGGAGATGCCGCGCATGAACGGCCTGGAGCTGACCAGCCATCTGCGCGCGCGCGAGGCGACGCGCGAATTGCCGATCATCATGATCACTTCGCGCTCAACCGAAAAACACCGTACGCTGGCCAAAGCCGCAGGCGTCGATGTGTACGTGACCAAGCCGTTCGACGAGTCGGATTTGCTGACCCACATCGAGCGACTGACCGCGGCGGCACTGGCATGATCGGCCGGGCAGCGCAAGGCAAGTTCACGGCCCTGGTATTGGGCAGGCACCGTCTCTTGATCGCACAGTCGGATCTGCGTTCGCTCGAAGCCGCGGACGACGTGGACAGCAAGGCGCCACCGCAGGGCGGCGTGGGCTGGATCGCCGCGGGCTCTGACTATTGGCCGGTCTATGCCCTGGACGACGAGCTTCAGCCCAGCTGCGCGCCGGCGCGCCCGCGCCGGGCCTGCGCCCTGCTCAGTCGCGGCGACAAACTGTTCGGGGTGCTGTGCGATGACCTGCAATTCCTGCAACATGCCGCGCCGACGCTCTACCCGCTGCCGGCCGTGATGGCCTTGCCGCAAACCCCGTTGCGCGGCGTCGTCGCCTGGGGCGACCAGCGCGCGGCGCTGACATCGGCCGAAGCCCTGGCTTCGCATCTGGGGGCAATATGACTGCCGCGTGGGTGCTCGATTTCGGCTCCGGTTTGCGCGCCGCGGTGGGCGAGCAACATCAGGTGCATCTGGCCTACCAGCCGCAAGACGTGTTCGAGTTGCCGCTCACGCCGCGCCATGCGCGCCATGCGATCCTGTGGAACGACATGTGTGTTCCGGTGCTTGACCTCGGCGCCTGGTTGACCCAGGGCTCAGCTTCGACCGAGCAGCACACATTGGGCGTCTACTGGGTTCCTGGGCGCCCGGGAGACAGCATGCGATTCGGCGCGCTATGGCTGGCGAAGCCGCCGCAACGGCGACTGGTCGACGACAGCATGGCGGCAGACTTGCCCGCGATGCCACAGCGTTGGGCGCAGATTTCGTGTTCGTGTTTTACCGACGCCGCCGGCGCGGTGCCGGTTCTCGACCTGGCGCTCGTCTTCGCCGAACCGTCGGGGCAGCCCGCGGTCGCCGTGGCGCAACATTCGGTCGTGGCGCTGGCCGAACCGGCTTAAGGGCTCCCCGCAGCCGGTGCCACCCGGCAGCGATTGAATCACCCGGAACACGAGGCTGCGGATCGGCCGGCCTCCGCGCCCGATAGCCCTGGGCCGCGTCGATGCGCTGCACGAGGACCTCGGCGTCGGCGAGATCTGTCATCATCAGCGTCGTGGCCTCGCTGGCGTCCCTGCTCACCGAAGTTCGGGCCTGCACGCTCTGTGCCGGACACTTGCCGCTCGGGCCGCGCCCGGTGCTCCAGGCGAGTCCCGGGGCGCGAATCCTGATTGCCGCCCAAGCGCCGGGCCGCAAGGTTCACGAATCGGGCCTGCCCTTCAATGACGCAAGTGGGGACCGCCTGCGCGACTGGTTGGGCATTTCGCGCGAAACCTTTTACGACGCGACGCAGATCGCCATCGTACCGATGGGATTGTGCTATCCCGGAACCGGAAGATCCGGCGACCTGCCGCCGCGCCCGGAGTGCGCACCCGCCTGGCGCGAAGCTCTGCTGGGCCACCTTTCGAAGATCGAGCTCGCCCTGGTCATCGGGCAATACGCACAGGCCTACCATCTTCCCGGCGAGCGCGCATCATTGACCGACTTGGTTCAAAGCTGGCGCGACTACTGGCCGGCAACGGTGCCGCTGCCGCATCCGAGCCCACGCAACAATCTGTGGATCAGGCGCAATCCATGGTTCACGGAAGAATTGCTGCCCGCCCTGAGGGCGCGCGTCGCCGAGGTGCTCGACGATGGCGGCTGAAAGCTCGAGCTAGACCAGCCCGGCGCGCGCCCAACCGAAACGCCCACAGACTCCTGGAAACGCCGGATGGAAACCGCGCTGATGTTCGCCGCCTCGAGTTCGCTTTGCTTCGGCATCGCCTTGGTGACGAGCCGCATCGGCCTTCGCACGCTCGACGCCCGCACAGGCGCAGCGATCAGCGTTCCAACGGCCACTCTCGTGTATGCCCTGTGCGCGCCGTTCGCGTTCGATGCGCAAGGTTTTAATCTTCGAGCCGCACTGCTGTTCGCCGGGGTGGGCCTGTTTTTTCCCGCCCTCGTGACGATCCTGACGTTTCGCTCGAACGAGCAACTCGGTCCCACGCTGACCGGCGCAGTTTCCGGCACCGCTGCATTGTTCGCCCTGCTCTTCGCCGGCCTGCTTCTCGGCGAAAGGGTGCCCGCGCAGGCGGCGCTGGCCTGCGTGGCTGTCGTCGCTGGAGTGGCCGTCATGGCCTGGAAACAAGACGCGGTGCGTCCGGGCTTTGTGGTTCGGTCGCTCCTTTGGCCGCTGGGGGGCGCCTTGCTGCGCGGGCTCGCCCAGGCCGGCGCAAAGGCAGGTTTGCTGCTCTGGCCGAGCCCCTTTGCGGCCGGCCTCATCGGCTACCTGGTGTCTTCGGCGACCCTTGTCGCAGGCAACCGAGTGGGCCGCTCGAGTCGTCCGAATTGGCATGGCCCAGGGATTTCCTGGTTCGCGCTGACCGGCGCCCTGAACGGTGCTGCCGTGCTCTTGATGTACGGCGCACTGAGTCTCGCTCCGGTCACATTTGTCGCGCCGATCGTGGCGACTTACCCCTTGATAGCGGCCTTGGCCAGCGCCGTACTGCTGCGCGACGAGCCGCTCACCGCGGGCATGTGGACAGGAGCTGCCGTCACGGTCTTGGCGATCGTCTATCTGGTGGCGTCCAAGCCTGGGGTTTAGATTGGATTGGCGGATCGCAGCGCTGCGGACCGCGGCTCGCGCCGCGCAAGTGGCCGCTACACTCGCCTTCGATGAACCCACCCAGCCCGATCGACCTGCGTTCCGACACCGTCACCCGGCCCAGCGCGGCCATGCGCGAGGCGATGGCGCAGGCGAGCGTGGGCGACGATCAATACGGCGAAGACCCGACGACGAATATCCTGCAAGCGCGCATCGCCGCCCTGCTCGGCAAGGAGGCGGCGATCTGGCTGCCTTCGGGCACGATGGCCAACCAGGTCGCGCTGCGCGTGCTCACGCGCCCGGGCGACGAAGTGATCGTCAGCCGCGAATGCCACGCCGGCTGGCACGAGACAGGCGGCTCGGCGGCCAATTCGGGCGTGCAGTTGTGCGAGATCGGCGCCCGTGGCGTGTTCACCCCCGAAGAAGTCGAAGCCGCGATCAAGCCGCGCTCCTTGCCGGTGTTTCCGCCAACGACCCTGCTCGAGATCGAGAACACGCACAACCGCAGCGGCGGCATCGTGTTTCCGCAGGCCGACGTGGTTCGCGTGTGCGCCCTCGCGCGCGAGCGCGGCCTGGCGACCTTCCTGGACGGCGCGCGACTCTGGAACGCGAGCATCGCCAGCGGCCTGAGCGAGGCCGAACTCGCTGTGCCTTTCGACCTGGTGGCGGTGGCGTTCTCGAAGGGCCTGGGCGCACCGGGCGGCTCGGCGCTCGCGGGAACGCGCGAGGCCATCAGCGTCGCCTCGCGGCAGCGCCGCATGCTGGGTGGCTCGATGCGCCAAGTGGGCATCTTCGCCGCAGCGGCGCTGTACGGGCTGGACCATCATCGCGCCCGGCTGGCCGTCGATCACCGCAACGCGCGCCACCTCGCGCAGGCACTGGCCGGCAGGCCTGGCGTGCAGCTCGATCTGGCAAGCGTGCAGACCAATATCGTCGTGTTCCATCTCGCGCCGGGCGCTGCCGACGCGGCAACGCTCGTGGCGCAGGCCAAGGAGCGCGGCGTCTTGCTCGGCGCGTTCGGCCCGCGCACGGTGCGCGCGGTGACGCATCTGGACGTGAGCGCCGAACAAGTCGAGCACGCCGCCGCGGTCTTGCGAGAACTGCTCGGCTAGCCGTTCGGGAGCGGGCGTCCTCATCCGTCGTGACGGCGCAGACTGATATTCCTCTCAAGGCACCTCCAAGCCCGCTGATCCGGATCGCGCCGTGCGCCGGGACGACGCATCAATCGAATCGCCCGACGATCTTGCGCACCACGACCTGGCCCAGGCATACCAGGCCGACCGCCGAAGTCAGCAGCGCTACGGGAAAGCCGAAGCCGTGCACGAGGGCGCCGAACAAGGGTGGCCCGAGCCCCTGTCCTGCGAAGAAGCCGCATGCGAACAGCGCCACCGCCGAGCCGCGCGCGCCGGGCGCGATTTCGGTCGCCTCGGTCTGCAGCGAGTTGTGCAGCATGTAGTAGCTCGCGCCGGCGAGCGTCATCGCCAGCGCAGCCAGCCACCAGACGTGCAGCAAGGTGAGCGCGACGTAGGCAGCGGCGGCAGTGGCAGAACCGACGATGCACATGCGACGCACGCCCAGCAACGCGATGACCCGGCGTACCGTCAGCGCGTAAGCCAGGCCGCCGATGCCGAAGGCGCCGAGCACCAGGCCGGCCTGGACGGGCGCGGCGCTCGCACTGCTGCCCGCGCGTTCGATCAGGAACTCGCCGACGTAGGGAAAGGCGCCGAACACGAAGACCGCTTCGAGCACCACCACGGCATACAGCCACACCGCTTTCGGGTTCTCGAAAACCCGCCCATACAGTGCCGCGAACGACAAGCGCGGGCTGCCCGGCGGCGCGGCAATGAGCTGGGCTTTGGGCATCGCCAACCACGCCAGCGCCGTTGCGATGAACGCCGCGGCGGCCGCGATCATGAGTGCGCCACGCCAGCCGAATGCGTCGTTCGCGAAGCCGGCCGCGCTCGAGCCGAGCAGCTGCCCGGTGATGATCGCCACGAGCAAGCGTCCGATCGTGACCTGACGCTCCTGCAGCGCGTACGCATCGCCGATTCCAGCCAGCACCAAGGGGATCAGGCCCCCTGCAAATACACCGGCAGCGACGCGCGTGGCGATGAGAAATTCGAAGCTCGGCGCCACACTGCCCGCCACCAAGGCCAGGGCCATCGCGGCGACGCAGACCTGGATGCAACGCGCCTTGCCGAAACGGTCGCCCAATGGGCCGAGAAAGGGCTGGGCCATCGCATAGGGCAGGGCGAACGCCGTGCTCAGCATCGCAGCTGCGGCCGGGGCCACCGCGAATTGCTGCGCGATCGGAAGAATCAGCGGATCGACGATGCGCAACGCGAAACCGCTCGCGAACGCACACACGGCAAAGACGAGGAAGACCGGCTCCATGGGCAGACCCGACCACGCGGCGACGCTGCGCCGTCGGCGGGCGGTTCGGCAGGCGGGTGTTCCGAGTTGATCGAGGCGTAAATGTAGGTCAGGTCGGGCACGGCGCCGTGCTCGAGCCGGCTTGCACTAGCATGGACGCCCATTCGACAAACTCTGGAGACATCATGATGCGCGTATCGAAGCTGCTCAGCACGCTCCCAGCCCTGGCGTTCGCATTCGCCGGCGCCCCGCTGCAGGCCACCGAGCCGGCATCGCTGCTGACCAAGACCAGCAAGCGCATCCCCGCCCCGCCCTGGGCCAAGGGCGACCAAAAGGGCATGGGCAACACCCAGGGCGCCGGCACCTGGGCGCGCTGTGCATGGCACCTCGCCCAACCCGGTGCCAAGGTCTACGAGGTCTCGCAGATCCGCTCGAACACGATGCCCAAGTCGCCGTTCAGCGGGCCGCATATGGTCAAGCCCAAGCCCGTCGCCGGCCTTCCCTTCACCGCGCATGCCTTCAACGGCGAAGTCTTGAACGAAGGCGCCGAGCCCAACCAGCAAGGCACGCAGATCGACGCGCTCGGCCACTTCGCCTCGCTCGCCGCACCCTGGGACGGCAAGGCCGATTTCCCCGGCGACACTGCGGTGTATTACGGTGGTTTCCTGGGCAAGGACGTCAAACCCACGCCCGACTCGCCCCTGCTCAAGCTCGGCATGGAGCAGGTTCCGCCCATCGTCTCGAGCGCCGTCCTGCTCGACGCCAAGGCGCATGTCGGCAAAGGCCGGGCGCTGAAGGCCGGTGCTGTGGTGACGCAAGCGCACGTCATCGAAATGCTCAAGGCCCAGGGCCTGGGCAAACGCGGCATCCAGCCCGGCGACGTGGTCTACATCTACACCGGCTGGAGCGACCAGTGGCAAGACCCCGACATCGACAAGACCTACTACGCCGCCGGTCCGGGCCTGGGCTACGACGCCGCGCAGTACCTGGGCCGCATGCGCGTGGTGGCGATCGGCATGGACGTGCCCTTCATCGACCCGGTGGCCGAAGGCATGCTCGCGGGCAAGGCGCCGCCCGCACCCGGCACGCCGCCGGGCCTGCCGTTCGCCGTCCACCACCACATGCTCACCCAGGCAGGCATCTACCACCTGGAAAGCGTGCGCCTGGCCGAGATGGCGAAAGACAAGGTCTGGACCTCGTGCACGATGGTGCTGCCGCTGCGCGAACGCGGATCGGCGGGATCGCCGATCCGGCCGGTGGCGATCGGCAAGGGCGCGGCGAGGTAGCCCCCGCCCGGTCTCATGTGGTCGCCGCTTGTGCAGCGGAACAGTCGGTGCCATGAACCCGCCACAGACCGTCGACGGCGTCGATGTTTTCATCGACGGACGCGGCGCTCCGATCTTGATGCTGCACGGCTGGCCCGACACCCACCGCCTGTGGGACGCCCAGGTGGAGCACCTGAAAGCGCAGCATCGCTGCATCCGCTTCACCCTCCCGGGCTTTGACATCGCCCAGCCGCGGCGCGCGTATTCGCTGGCCGAACTCGTCGGGACGATCCGGCGCGTGACCGAAACCGCGTGCCCGGGCGAACGCGTCACGCTGCTGCTTCACGACTGGGGCTGCGTCTTCGGCTACGAATTCGCGATGCGCCACCCGGCGCTCGTGGCAGGCATCGTCGGCGTGGACGTCGGCGACGCGGGCTCGAGCAAGCACCGCCGCTCGCTGAACACTCGGGCCAGGCTGATGGTGTTCACCTACCAGGTCTGGCTCGCTGCGGCGTGGCGCATCGGCGGCACGCTGGGCGATCGCATGACGCGCTGGATGGCACGCGCGCTGCACTGCCGCTCCGATCCGCGGTTCATCGGCTCGGCGATGAACTACCCCTACTACATCCAGTGGACCGGCGCGCACGGTTCGTTCCGCCATGCCCTGCGCTTCGAACCGGCGTGTCCCATGCTCTTCGTGTGGGGCCGCAGAAAACCGTTCCAGTTTCACTCGGCAGCGTGGGTCGACGCGCTGCGGTCCCGGCCCGGATGCAGCGCGCTCGAATTCGACTGCGGCCACTGGGTGATGACGAACCGGCCGCGCGAATTCAATGACGCGGTGGCTGCTTGGCTGGCGGGGACGGAGTCGGCGGTGGTGGCATCGGCGCGCGTCGTTCAGGTAGGCGTCGGTTCTACCCGCCTTGACGCGAGTTGATCTGGCCCAGACCGGCCTACCCGCGCTGCCCCACGACTTCGAACTGCGTCTGATTTTCGCGCAGCCAGCGCAGTGCGGCGCTGGCGTCTTGCTGCGCCGGGTGGAAGTCGGGCGCGAAGTAGCACCGCCAGGGCCGGTACAGGGCCGGCGCCAGACCGCCGCTGCCGAACAGGAAGCGCCAGGCGCTGCGCCAGGTGCCCGAGCGCCGCCAGCTGCCGTCGCGCCACAGGTTGTTCAGCGTCTGGCGCAGCGTGTCGGTCAGGAAATACCACGTGACCATGCGGAACAGGCGCAGGCGCCAGCGTTCATCGCCGCCGAGCGCGCGGTACAGATCGAAAGCGGTGGCTCGATGTTCGCTTTCTTCGCTCGCGTGCCAAAGCCACAGCGTCGCCAGGCGCGGCTCGCAGCCTTGCAGCGCCTGCGGGTGGGTGTGCAGGTAGTGGGCGAGTATCGCGGTGAAATGTTCGGTCGCTGCGGTCAGGCCGACCCAGGCACGCACGTCCACGCCCTGCAGCCGCTTCAGGCGCGCGAGGGCACGCGCTTCCCAATGGTTGACGAGGCCCTGCCGCGCGAGGTGCGCGTTGAACAGCGCGTGGACGCGCCGGTGCGTCGCTTCCTGGCCGATGAAGCCGGCGCCCTCGGCATCGAAGCGCGCGCGCTGCGGGGCGTCGAGCCTGGCCATGCCGGAGCGGACCGAATCGATGAAAAATTGTTCGCCCACCGGAAAGCTCATCGACAGCGCGTTGAACAACGCCGTGCGGAAGGCATCGCCGCCGCACCAGTGGCGCGGCACGGGCGACTCCAGGTCGACGAGCAGGCGGCGCACGAGCAAATCGGTCATTGGGCATCAGCTCCGCCTCGGCGCTCCGGGGTTCGGGTTGCGGGCCTGTGGCGATGATTCATTTTCGGGTCCGCATTGTCGCGCTGGAGTTCACGCGCCGAGCACGCAGCCATGTAATTCTGCGGTGCAACGCCGCGGCCTCGTTTCACCCCGGTTTGCGGCGCCTGCCCGCGCCTTGCGCCGCGCCCGTCGCGCGCGGCGGC
>JBAQUQ010000434.1:0-7798 GCA_049297615.1 Burkholderiaceae bacterium | reverse complement strand
CCCATGGCGAGCCCGCTGCAGGCGGCGCCAGCCGGCCCCGTGGCCGACACCGTCGCGCTGCGCGAGCGGGTGCGCGGCTGGGCGCGGAGCTATTGCGGCAGCTGCCACATGGCGTCGCTGCCGAGCGCCAAACCGGCGGCCCTGGCGATCTTCAACCTCGACGCCGACGCCTGGTCGTCCACCCTCAGCGCGGCGCGGCTCGAAGGGGGATTCACGCGCCGGCTGAACCGCAGGCTCGACGAAGCCGGGCGCGAACAACTGCGCGCCTTCGTCGAATACGAGGTCGCCTTGCGCAAAAAATAGGTCTTGCCGCGGGGCAAGCGCCGCGGCAGCGGCTCAATTCTGAGATCTGGCCTGATGAGGCAATTGTCACACTCTCGGGTCGGCTGGCTATGCGGCTATCCATTCCGACGACAGCAGCGCGGCCTGCTGCAGCACGGTCTGCGTCGCCTTCTCCTGCTTGTCCGGTGGGTAGCCGTACTTGCGCAGGATGCGTTTCACCAGGACACGCAGCTGCGCGCGCACGTTCTCGCGCAAGGTCCAGTCGATCGTGACGTTTTCGCGAACGGTCCGCACCAGCTCCTGGGCGATGGTCCGCAGTGTCGCGTCGCCCAGAACTTTTACGGCGCTGTCATTGGTCTCCAGTGCGTCGTAGAACGCCAGCTCGTCCTCTGACAGCTTCAGCACCTCACCGCGAGCGTGGGCTTCGCGCATTTCCTTGGCAAGGCCGATCAGCTCCTCGATCACCTGCGCCGCTTCGATCGCGCGGTTCTGGTAGCGCCGGATCGTCTGCTCCAGCATCTCGGTAAACGAACGCGCCTGCACGACGTTCTTGCGCCGGCGCATTGCCAGCTCACCCTTCAAGAGCTTCTGCAGCAGTTCCACCGCGAGGTTGCGCTGCGGCATGCCGCGCACTTCTGAAAGGAATTCCTCCGACAGGATCGAGATGTCGGGCTTGGCCAGCCCCGCAGCCGCGAAGATGTCGATCACTCCCTCGGGCGCCACGGCGCGCGAAATGATCTGCCGTACCGCGTGCTCGATGTCCTCCTCCGGCCGCGCATCGCCGGGTGCGCGCTTGGCGAGCACCGCCTGCACCGCCTGGAAGAACGCCACGTCGTCGCGGATGTGCAGCGCTTCGTCGTGCGGCACCGCCAGCGCGAAGGCTTGGGACAGCTCGCGCACCGAACCCACGCAGCGGTCTTTGCCGCCCTCCTGCGCCAGGATGTGCTCCTGCGCCGCCGGCAGCAGGCCCAGCCGTTCGGGCGGCGTGCCCGTCGTCCACTTCGACCAGTCGAAGCCGTGGAAAAGCCCGACGCACACCTCGTGCTTCTCCAGCATGACGGCAACTGCCTCGTCCTGGTCCAGCGCGGTGCGCCCGGTGCCGCCGCTCTCGGTGTACGTGGCCAGCGCCTGCTTCAGCTCCTGCGCGAGGCCCAGGTAGTCCACCACCAGCCCGCCGGGCTTGTCCTTGAACACACGGTTGACGCGCGCAATCGCCTGCATCAGCCCATGCCCGCGCATCGGCTTGTCGATGTACATCGTGTGCAGGCTCGGGCAATCGAAACCGGTGAGCCACATGTCGCGTACGAGCACGAGCTTGAACGGGTCGTTCGGATCGCGAAAGCGATTCGCCAGCGCCTCGCGCCGTGGCTTGTTGCGGATGTGCTGCTGCCAGTCGGCCGGGTCGGAGGCCGAGCCGGTCATTACCACCTTGAGCGCGCCATTCGCATCATCGGAACCATCCCACTCAGGTCGCAGCTTCACGATCTCGCGGTGCAGCTCGACGCAAATGCGCCGGCTCATGCAGACGATCATGGCCTTCCCAATCATCGCTTCGAGCCGCGTCTCGAGATGTTCGACGATGTCCTTGGCCACCAGCGCCAGCCGCTTCCCCGCGCCGACCACCGCCTCGAGCTGCGCCCACTTGCTCTTGAGCTTCTCCTTGCGCTCGACCTCCTCGCCCTCGGTGGCCTCCTCGAACCCGGGGTCGATCTTCGGCCGCTCGGCCTCATCGAGCCCGAGCTTGGCCAGCCGGCTCTCGTAGTAGATCGGCACCGTGGCGCCGTCCAGCACGGCGCGCTGGATGTCGTAGACGCTGATGTAGTCGCCGAACACCGCGCGCGTGTTGGCGTCCTGCAGTTCGATCGGCGTGCCGGTGAAACCGATGAACGAGGCGTGCGGCAGCGCATCGCGCATGTGGCGCGCGTAGCCGTCGATGAAGTCGTACTGGCTGCGGTGCGCTTCGTCGGCGATCACCACGATGTTGCGTCGGTCAGAGAGCGTTGGGTACCGATCGCCCTTCTCTTCGGGGAAGAACTTATGGATGGTGCTGAACACCACCCCACCCGCCGCCACGCTGAGCAGATCGCGCAGCTGCGCCCGCGATTCTGCCTGCACGGGCGGTTGGCGCAGCAGGTCGCGGCAGCGCGAGAAGGTGGCGAAGAGCTGGTCGTCGAGATCGTTGCGGTCGGTGAGCACGACGAGAGTCGGGTTCGCAAATGCCGGCTCGCGGATGACGCGGCCGGCATAGAACGCCATCGTCAGGCTCTTGCCCGAGCCCTGCGTGTGCCACACCACGCCCACACGCCGGTCACCGGGCTTGCCCCCCGGCCCGCCGCCGGCCTCGTAGCGGCCCTCGGGCTCGGCCGTGCGGTGCAGTTCGGCCGCACGGAGCGTTTCGCCCACCGCCACTTGCACCGCGTGGAACTGGTGGTAGCCAGCCATCTTCTTGACGATGCGGCCGCCATCATCCTCAAAGACGATGAAGTCGCGCAACAGCTCGAGAAAGCGCCGCGGCGCGCACAGCCCCTCGATCACGACCTGCAGCTCGGGCAGGTGCACGTCGGCCAGGGCCTCGCCGGCGATGGTGCGCCAAGGTTTGAACCACTCGCGCCCGGCGCCGAGCGTCCCCACGCGCGCTGCCACTCCATCGGAGACGGCGAGCAGCGCGTTGGTTGCGAACAGCGTCGACACCTCCGCCTGGTAGGTATTCAGTTGCTGGTACGCGCTCCAGATCGTGGCGCTCTCGTCGGCCGCGTTCTTGAGTTCCACCACTGCGAGCGGCAGGCCGTTCACGAACAGCACCACATCGGGCCGCCGCGAACGCTTGTTCTCGAAGACGCTGAACTGGTTCACCGCCAGCCAGTCGTTGCCCGCGAAATCGTCGAAATTGATCACCTGCGCCTGCGCACCGCGGATGCTGCCCTCGGCATCGCGGTACTCGACCGTCACGCCATCCACCAGCAGGCGGTGCATAGCCCGGTTGCGCACGAAGAGATCCGCACCTTCAGGCCGAGTCAACTTGCGGAACGCATCTTCCAGTGCTTCGGCACGCAGCGCCGGGTTCAGCCGCGCGAGCGCGCCGCGCAGGCGCTGCGCCAGAACCACCTGCCCGTAGTCGTCGCGCTCGGCGGCTGGTTCGCCGGGAGCAATCTCGGCGCCATTGCGGACCTGCCAGCCTGCGCTTTCGAGCCACGCCAGTGCAGCTTGCTCGACCACCGATTCGCCGAAGGCGGACATCGGCTCAGGCGGTTTCGAGCAGTTGTTCGCTGACCTGCGCTTTCATCCAACCCAGGAGTACTAAGTTGCGGATGGCGCTGGCCACGGCTTGGTGCTTGTCCTCGCTGTGCCAAGCCTTCTTCCACTCGAGGATGTAGTCGTAGATATCCTGCTCTGTGACGGCGTCCGTTCCGCGCGCCTGTTTCACCTGGCGGCTGGCATAAAGGACGGTCAGCACCTCCTCGGCCTGCTCAGTGCTCTTGATACGGCTAAAGAGGTCCACGGCCTTTGCGATGCGCTTCTGATGCGCCTCGATCTGGGCCGCGAACTTGGGTCGGTCCTGCTCGTACTGCGGGCCCACCGTCAGCGCCACCATTCGCCCCATGGGCTTTTCCTGAAGCCAGTTGCGATTGGCCATCTCGTGCAGCGCCGGCTTCACGTCGGCCGAGAACGGACCGTAACTGCCCTTGCCGAACTGGAAGCCGGTGGGCACGCCCATCTCCGTCAGCACGTAGCAGAGCTTCTGGAAGATCGTGCGGCCAATCGGGTTGGCATAAGGCTGGGCCTGGACTTCGCGCAGCACCTCCACGAGCGCTACCCAGTCCGGATTCAGCTTCTCGGTACGACGGCCCTTGCCCGACAAGGACATCTGCGCTGGCGCCGCAAGGAACTCCTCGGTGACCTGATGCGCCGGCGTGCCGAAGGGAGCGTAGACCTCCACATCGAACGGTACGTGACGCAGCTTGCGATAGATCAGCGGACCGACCTCGCTCCACTCGAGACCCCCGTTCCCGCATCCCAATGGCGGCAACGCAAGACAGCGTATGCCCCAGCCCTCGGCATGGGCGACCAGATAGTCCAATCCGCTTTCGATGTCGGCCACGCGTGACGGCGACCGCCAGTGGTCCTTGGTCGGAAAGTTCACGATCGAAGCACCCGCCGCGTCCCGGTAGAGGTATGGCTCGCCCAGCTGCACCTGCTTTGCCGTGCAGCGGCGCTGGTAGTCCTCGAACATGGCGGGCCAGCGCTTCTTGAACTCCATCGCCACCCCCTTGCCCATTACCCCCACGCAGTTGACGGTGTTGACGAGGGTCGGCGCCGGGCTCGAAAACAAGTCGCCGATCAGTGCCTTGAACATACCCATAGTGTGCCTGCTTCAGCGGAAAAACAGATCCGGGTTCACGAGGATCGGCCTCATGCAGCCTAAAGCGGTCAGACGCGCCTCCGCTGCCACGTCGACCACATACGCGCCCAGGATGAACCGAGCCTCCACCCGGTGCGGCACGAGGACCTCGGCGCACTTGCGCGACTTGTGGCGCCAGTAGGCGATCTGGTCACCGGGGTGCCGCCAGTCCATCGCGAAGATGTCGTCCCAATCAAGCAGTCGCCACTGCGCAGGCGCGCAAAAGCGCACATAGTCGCTCGCGGCGTTCTGGTCGGTAATCACGGCTCCCGGCAGGGTCAGCACCTCTGTCGAGACGCGCAACACGCACAAATCATTGGCTTCCCGCAGCCGCTTGTGGAGCATCGGGTTGCGCGCGTGAAAGTAGAGGTTCGCGTACTGATGCAGCTTCAAACCGCCGGGCACGTGCTTGTGGTCGCGGCGATCCTGCACCGGCTGTAGCGCGACCGAGTGGTGTGGCAGCTTCGCCGCACGTTCGTACGACAGCAGCCCATGCGCGAGGACCGACGCCACATTGGCCATCGGCATGATGCTGTGAAGCTCCGTGACGCGCGGGTCCATAGTTCGCTTTGGCCGGTTTACGGCGAGCTGTCGGATGCCGTCTCGAACTCGGCGAGATAGACGCGGTAACTCTCCGGCTCCATCTGGAACAGCACCTCGCTAGGCCGGAATTCAACGTCGTAGATCCGGACCAGCTCATGCGCGTCGTCCACGGCTTCGTTGAAGTCCGGGTTGTCTTCGTAAAGCGCCCGTGGCGATGGCGCGGGCGGACGGTCCTGCCTGTGGACGCGGTGTAGAAACCCGACGATGGTGTCGGCCGCTTCTGCTGCCAGCAGCGCCTGTGCCGACTCCATCGCCGAGCGCGGTTCACCAGTGCCGTGCGACGCAAAGCCGCATTGATTGCGCAACTCACAAATCCCTTGAACGACGGTATGCAGGCCGCTCAAGGTCTGCGCAAGGCTCTTGCGAATCTCGGCTTCTCCGCTCGCCGCGGCGGGAAGGAATGGCAGCGATTGGCTCGCCGTCTTGAACAGCTTGGGCAGGTCATCGTCGTGGCTAAACGCGATCTTGCGTTCACCGAGCACCGTACGGCATACGCTCTCGATCAAAGTCTTGGCGAGGTCGAATGCCAGGCCTGGGTTTTCGCCAACGGCCTGCTCGATGCTCTTGACCTGCTGCTCGACATGGGCGAGCCCGCCCGCTATCGCATCGCGAGCACCGTGCATGACGAAGAGAGTTGATGGCGTCTCGGCCATCACACCGCCCTCGCAACTGGCTTCCCAGCATCCTTCACGCGCAGTTCACCGGAGATCAACTTTGGCAGCAGCGCCTCGCGCAACTTGGCGAGGCTCTCTGACTCTCGCTCGGCACTCGACACTCGCCCAAGCAAGTACTCAGCTGTCACTCCAAACCGAGCTTGCAGCTCTTGCGGGGGCACGATGCAGGGCAAATCCCCAAGCCTGGCGCGACTCAACTCCGTCTGACCTGTCGAACCTTCACCGAGCGCTTCGATCTCGTCCTCACGCCCGGTCAAGCCGATGCCCAAGAACCAAGGGTCAACGCCCGACGCGGCGCGCAGCACGGTCACGTGTGAGTCAACGATTGTTGGCTCGGGCAGGTGCCAAAGCTGTGCTGCCCGCCCGAGGGTACCCACTCCCGTCGAGTTCACCAGCACATCCAGGCGCTTCAGCAGCCGACCGTCCCCAGACTTCTTCTCTGGGTCGTGGCGACGTGCCTTCGAGAAGTCGATGCGCCAATCGCGAATGCACTTCTGGTTGAGCACACAAAGGCCACCGGCCTCAAGGTAGGCTGGCCCGATGCCACGTGAGAGGTAGCCTGTGAGGTCCCGGAGGGGCCGCACCTCCCACCCCTCCGGAATCTCATCGAGTTCGGAGTCGACGAGGCGGGCGGGGAAGAGGTCGGCGAGAGGCTTGGGGAGGCCGGGATCGCGGCCTTCGGCCTTGGCGCGGACGGGGTCGAAGTCCACGAACCACGACTTGAAGAGCGCGCGCGCCATCGCCTCCAGCGTCTCGTTTATCCGCCGGTTCAGTTCGATCTTGGCATCCAGCGCCGTGAGCGTGTCAACGATCCGGAGCTGGCCGCGAGTCGGCGCTGGCGCAGGAAACGCCAAGAAGTCTTCCCGCGCCAAACCAAGATTCGTTGTGCCGGTCGCGTGCGAGCGACAGTAGCCTCGGTATTGCGGAGTCCGGAGGAGCCAGTAGAGGTAGTCCAGCGGCGCGTCAGGGGATTTTGGTTCGAGCTTCACAGTGTCTTGCGTCAGCCGTCCCGGCGCGTGATCGTGTGGCAACCGGGCGACCGCGCCAAGGAGATCAGCCGACTGCGTAACGTCTTTCAGGGACAGGTACAGCTCGCCGGGCCGTACGAGGAGCTTGCCCGGTGAGTCTCCGCCGTAGGTTTGAAGCGAGTCTCTTCGGAAGCCGCCATTGCGCTGGATGGTGGCGAGTCCAAGCAACACCGGTCCCGGTGTGCCGAGGAGTCGACTCTTGTATGTCGTTCCTCGTTGAAGCGTGAAGTAGTCGCCGAGTGTCCTCCGCGGCGAGCTATCCGCCATATCCAAGCTCCTTCAGGTTCGCGGCAATGGCGGCGTCGAGCTTCGCGGCTTCGGCCTGCTGCTCGCGCAGCGTCGCGGTGAGCCGCTTCATCTTCTCCTCGAACGCTTCGCCGTCGTCCTCCTGCGCCTCGGCGCCGACGTAGCGGCCGGGCGTTAGCACGTGGCCATGCTTGCGCACCTCGTCCAGCGGCGCGCTCTTGCAGAAGCCGGGCACGTCGGCGTACTCGCTCGCTTCCTTTTGGCTCCGGCCGCCGCTTCGCGGCTTAACGTTCGCTGCGCTCACGTTAGCCTGCGCCGAAACTTCGCTGCGCTCGTTTTCGCCGCGCCAGGCGTGGTAGGTGTCGGCGATGCGGGCGATCTCCTTGTCGGTCAGTTCGCGATGCGTGCGGTCCACCAGCGGGCCGAGCTTGCGCGCGTCGATGAAGAGCACTTGGCCGCGGCGGTCGCGCCCCTCACCCCTGCCCTCTCCCGCAAGCGGGAGAGGGAGTCGTTTCTTGTCGCGGCGCAGGAACCACAGGCACGCGGGAATCTGCGTCGAATAGAAG
>JBAQUQ010000433.1:0-6261 GCA_049297615.1 Burkholderiaceae bacterium | reverse complement strand
GACCGATCTGGCGCTGCGCGGGCTCGACGAGCAGGCCTCGGGGGACGACCCCCTGGCGGCGTTGTCGCCGCGCGAGCGCCAGATCATGCAGCTCGTGGTGCGCGGCCGCTCGAGCGCCGAAATCGGCAGCGCCTTGCACCTTTCACCGAAGACCGTCGACACCTATCGCAGCCGGCTCATGGCCAAGCTCGGCGTGGCAAATCTGCCGGCCCTGGTGCGCCTGGCCGTTCGTGCCGGCTTGATCGACGGCGAATAAGGCGCCGGCCGCGCGCCGCCCTGCGCGCGCGCGAGGCGCGCCTGCAGCGCAGTGTTTTGCGCTCGAGCTGAGTCGCGAACCGCGCGGGCTGCGCTGGAACGCCCCACACCTGGCGTCCAGATGTCCTGACAGACGCGGCGCAGGGCGAAGTGCACAGTGCCAGACCTGAACCCAGCGACAGCGGTCAGTCAGAAAAAACCTCTGTGAGCGGCCAAACCTTGTCCCCTGCCTCGGCCGCGTTTCGCGTGGTCCTGGTCTTGGAAGACACCGATCACCCTGGCCTGCTCGACGCACTGCGCCGGCGACTGCCGATGCTGGCGATCAGACACTTGCCCGACTTCGAAGACGCCATGTTTCACCTCTGCTCGAATCTCTACCAGGCCGCCGTGGTCGATATCGACCGCTTCGGTGCCGGCGCGGGTGCTGCGATCGGCCAAGTGCGGCGCAGTGCGCCCAGGCTGTGGTTGCTCGGCGTGTCGGCCCGGGTTCCACGCGACCAGGTGCATGCGGTCGCGGGCTCGCGCTGGATGCCCCTGGTTCATCCCGCGGCAGTCGCGCGGGCCCTGCAAGGCCAATGGCGCACCTGGCGCGGCGCAGACGCGGGGAGCGGGTCATGAGCCGCCGAAACGTCGATGCGAATGAAGAGCAACGCCTGGCGCTGTTGCGCGAACTCGACTTGCTCCAGACCCCCGCGGTGCCCGAACTCGATGCCCTGGTGCGCCTGGCAGCCAAGGTGACAGGAGCACCGATCGCGATGCTCTGCGTGGTCCAGGAGAACCAGTTGCGCTTTCTGGCGCAACAAGGCCTTGGCTCGAACGCTGCACCTCGAGAAGCGTCGTTCTGCGCGCGGGCGATCGAACAGGCCGACGCCCTGGTCGTCGTCGACGCGCGCCTGGACGCGCGCTTTGCCGACCACCCCTGGGTCACCGGGCCGATCCAGGCACGCAGCTGTGCCGCCCTGGCGGTGCGCCTGCAAGGGGTGCCGGTGGCTTGCCTGCTGGTGCTCGATCCGCTGGCGCGCCGTGTCGACCCGCACCAGCTCTGCGCGCTCGCCGATCTCGCGTCCCTGGCCCGCGACTGGTTCGAGCGGCGCCGTACCCAGTTCGAGCTCGTCCGCGAGTTCTCGAGCAATCGCGCCTTCGTCCTGCGCCTGGAAGTCGTATTGCAACCCCAGCTGCAACTGCTCTGCGGGCATGCGCAGATGCTCCTGCTCGACGATGCCGGCGCGCTCACGCCGCCCGTGCTGCACCACCTCGAGCAGGTGCATCGCGCCGCGCAGCGCATCAGCAAACTGCTCGCCGACGTGCAACGCCTGGTGCACGCCGAAACCGCCGAGACCTTGGTGCCCCAGGTCGTCGACCTGGACCTGCTGGCGCGCCATGCGATTTCGCTGCACCAGGTGCAGGCCGCGCGCGATGGCGTTCGATTGCTTCACGTCGCTTCGCCGACGCCGGTGCGTGCCGCGGCCGACGTCAGCGCCGTGATGCAGATCGTCGACGAGTTGCTGAACAATGGCATTCGCTACAACCTGCGCGACACCACGCTGACCCTGGCCACGAGCGTACGCGGCCAGCGTGCCTGCCTGTCGTTCACCGACCAGGGCCTTGGCATCGACGCAGGCCAGCTGGCGCGGCTGTTCCAACCCTTCGACCGGCTGCATTCGGGCCGCGCCGAGGAACCGCAACACAGCGGCCTGGGCCTGCTGATCGCGCGCACGCTGGCCAGTGCGATGCGCGGCCGGCTCAGCGCCGAGTGCAGGGCCGGCGTGGGCTGTGTGTTCACGCTCGAACTGCCGATCTACGAGCCCGAGGCAGGCCAGGAGCGCGACGCACTACCATAGGCGCTCTGCCAGGAGGCAGGGCCATGCAACGCAACGCAGCGACCCCAGCGACGCTTCAGAACCTGCCCGCCCAGGCGATCGGGCAAGCCGTGCTGCTCGAAAAATACGCCAAGGGCGACGAGCGCAGCGTCGCCGACGTGAACCGGCGCGTGGCGCGGGCGCTGGCGCAGACCGAATCGCCTGAACAACGCGACGCATGGGAAGCACGTTTCGAACAGGCCCTGGCCGGTGGATTCATCCCGGCCGGGCGCATCCAATCGGCGGCGGGCACTGATCTCGCGGCCACCTTGATCAACTGCTTCGTGCAGCCGGTGGGCGACTCGATCTCGCAGCTCGAGGACGGCTACCCCGGCATCTACACCGCGCTCACCGAGGCCGCGGAGACGATGCGCCGCGGCGGCGGTGTGGGTTACGACTTCTCGCGCATCCGGCCGCGCGGCGCGTGGGTCGGCAGCACGCGCAGCAACGCGTCGGGCCCGGTGAGCTATATGCACGTCTTCGACCGCTCGTGCGAGACGGTCGAGTCGGCCGGCGCAAGGCGCGGCGCGCAAATGGGCGTGCTGCGCTGCGACCATCCCGACATCGAGGAGTTCATCCACGCCAAGGACAGCGGCGATCTGCGCAACTTCAACATTTCGGTGGGCGTGACCGACGCCTTCATGGACGCGCTGCGCAGCGACGCCGAATTCGAGCTGGTGCACCGCGCCGAGCCCGGCCCGGCGCAAAAGGCCGCCGGCGCGTATCGCCAAGGCGGCGGCCAGGGCCTGTGGGTGTACCGCAAAGTGCAGGCGCGCGCCTTGTGGGAGCAGGTGATGCGCTGCACCTACGATCACGCCGAACCCGGCGTGTTGTTCCTCGACGCGATCAATCGCGACAACAACCTGGCGTATTGCGAAAGCATCGCGGCGAGCAATCCTTGCGGTGAGCAACCCCTGCCTTCCTACGGCTGCTGCTGCCTGGGCTCGATCGACCTGACGCGCTTCGTGCTCGATCCCTTCGAAGCAAGCGCGCGCTTCGACGATGCTGCGTTCGAATCGATCGCGAAAGTCGCGGTGCGCATGCTCGACAACGTGCTCGACGTGACGGTGTGGCCGCTCGCGCAACAGCAGGAAGAAGCGCGCAACAAGCGCCGCGTCGGCCTGGGTTTCACCGGCCTGGGGGATGCCCTGGTCATGCTCGGCCTGCGTTACGACACGCCGCAGGCGCGCGCCTGCGCTGCGCATATCGCCCAGCAGCTGCGCGACGCTGCCTACGACGCGTCGATCGACCTCGCGCGCGAGCGTGGCACATTCCCGCTGTTCAACGCTGATCTGTACCTGAGCGGCAGCAGCTTCGCGTCGCGCCTGCCGCAGGCCCTGCGCGAACGCATTCGCGTCCACGGCCTGCGCAATTCACACCTGCTGTCCATCGCGCCCACCGGAACCATCAGCCTGGCGTTTGCCGACAACGCGAGCAATGGCATCGAGCCGGCGTTCAGTTGGAGCTATACGCGCAAGAAGCGCGCCGCTGACGGCAGCTTCGAGGAATTCCCCGTCGAAGATCATGCGTGGCGCCTGTATCGCCACTTGCGCGGCAGCGACGCGCCCCTCACGCCGGCCTTCGTCAGCGCGCTCGAGATGAGCGCAGCTTCGCATGCCGCGATGGTCGCTGCCGTGGCGCCCTTCATCGACACCGCGATCTCCAAGACGGTGAATGTGCCCGCCGACTACCCTTATGCCGAGTTCCAGAACCTCTACATCGACGCCTGGCAGGCCGGGCTGAAAGGCTTGGCGACCTACCGGCCCAATGCGGTGCTGGGAGCCGTGCTCAGCCCGAACGCGGCCGGCGCCGAGACGGCTGCACCGCTGCGCCTGGCCGATGCGCCCAGGGCGCATGACGACGCAGCGAACATTCGCCTGCGCCTGGATCGCCGCAGCGCGCCGGTGCTCGCTTCGCTGCGCTGGCCGGGCCGCCCCGAGCTGCCCGCGGGCAATCCGGCGTGGACCTATATGGTCAAGCATCCCTATGGCGACTTCGCCCTGTTCGTCGGCGAGTTGGTGGGCGAGGAAGGCGGCTCGCCTCAGCCCTTCGAGACCTGGGTCAATGGCGCCGAACAACCGCGCGGCCTGGGCGCCCTGGCCAAGACCCTGTCGATGGACCTGCGCGCCAACGACGCGGCGTGGCTGCAACTCAAGCTCGACGCGCTGGCCACGGTGGCCGAGGAACGCTCCTTCGAGATGCCCGTGCCGCCGAGCGGAGAGCGGCGATTGTTCCCGGGCGTCGTCGCCGCGACAGCCGCCCTCGTGCGCTGGCGCTGCGAACAGCTCGGAGCCTTGCCGGCGCGCGCGGGCGCGGCCACGCCCGTGCTCGATTCGATGTTCAGCATTCAGGAACCGCGCACCGGAACCTCGGGCACCCTGGCGTGGGCGGTGGACATCGAGAACCCGGCCAGCGGCGACGCCTTCACGCTCACCTTGAAAGAGGTCAGCCTCGCCGGCCACGACGGCTTGCTCGCCACGCGCCCCTGCGCCCTGGGTTTCTCGGGCAACTATCCGCGCGCGCTCGACGGCCTGGCGCGGCTGCTGTCGCTGGACATGCGCGTCATCGACCCGGCGTGGATCGGCATGAAACTGCGCAAGCTGCTCAACTACGCCGAGCCGCTGGGCCACTTCATGGCCTTCGTTCCCGGCCTGCCGCACGGCGCGCGGCGCCAGCAGGTCTGGCCCTCGACCGTGGCCTATGTGGCGCGTCTGGTCATCCACCGCTACGCGATGCTCGGCGTCCTGAGCGAGGAAGGATTTCCGTTGCGCGAGATGGGCGTGCTCGAATCCCCGCAGCCGCAGGCGCAGTCCGGGGGGCCATCTTCCGGTGCATCGCGCCTGCTAGCCGGCAAACCCTGTCCCGAATGCGGCAACCCGACCCTGATCCACAGGGACGGCTGCGATTTCTGCACCGCCTGCGGCTATGTGGGGCAGTGCGGCTGAGACGGCGAGGTCCTCTGCCTGAGCGCGGGCAGCCTTAGAACTTCATCTTCAAGGTGGCGCCCACACCCCAGGCGCGGCCGCGCTCGCTCAGTGCGTCCGGGCGCGGCCAAAAGTGGCCGACGCCGATTTCGGCCAGGACCCAGGTCTCGTGGATCGGTTGCTCCCAGCGCACTTGCAGGCCGTATTCGGACACGCCGATGCCCGAGCCTTGAAAGCCGCTGAACAGCGCCTCGAACGACAGCACGCGCTGCGCGCCCATCGCCTTGTAGGCCCCCAGGCTGCTGTTCCATTCGAATCTGTCGGTGACCTGGGTGATCGTCACCGAGTTGAGCCAACGAACGGCGAGAGTGGGTGTGAAGGCGTGTGCATAGGACCCGACCGTCGTCGAACCGAAGTGGTCGGCCAGGGTCCAAAAGACGGTCTCGCGAAACTCGACCACGTCTGCTTGCGTGAGATGCCAAGCCAGGTCATAACTGGCCTGCACAAAGGGCTTGAACGGTCCGTGCACGCCGATCCGGAACTCGAGTGCATCGAGCAGGGGCAGCTTGAGACCGGCGAAGAACGAGTTCGTCGTGGGCCGCGATTCGAGCAGGCGCTGGCGTTGCGCAAACGCCTCCGGGCTGTCCGTGACCACGTCGCGCTCATCGTCGTTGCCGACGAACACGTGGACACGTTCCTCGAGGTTGGGCAGGCGAAAGCGCGCGTTGAAACGCAGATCGAGTTCGCGGACCTGGTTCTGGCGTTTGTGCAAGCTCAGGTCGACGCGGCCGTTGCTGACCTTGCCCCCCGCGTCGAAGGACTTGTCGCCGAAACTGCCGTCCACGGCGCGCGCCAGCCACTCGGCGGATGAGCGGACCGAGTGCCGCGTCGATTGCAACACCTGGTCCAGCATCTGCCCCAATGGATCGCTGGCGGCGGCCTCGCCGTCGGGTGCGATGGGAAGCCCGGGCAGTGGCGCCGGCACCTCGGCGGCTTCGGCCGCCGGCGCGGGCGAGTGCAGGGCGGCGCACGCGGCGAATGCCGCGGGCAGGAGCAGGGTCGAAGGTTTGATTGCGCCGCCAGGCATGCGCCACTCTAACCCGAAGTTCCCCCTCGGCAGGCCGCCTTTGAGCCGCTAAACACCAGTGATATCAACGACTTGTGTGTCACTTTGTCTTGTGGAATGTAGGCATGTATAGTGTTTGACATTAGCTTAGTGATAT
>JBAQUQ010000432.1:0-1675 GCA_049297615.1 Burkholderiaceae bacterium | reverse complement strand
GCGTAATGCTGCGAGCCGACAGACCACTGGTAAGCCGTGTGCGGGAAATCCGCATGCACGGTTTGAAAGGGGGCGTTGGCTCTGAACCCGGCCTTCGGGGCGTCTAGGAACCAACGTCTACCAATGCGCATCACTTGCATCGGTGGCGGCCCCGCGGGTCTGTACTTTGCATTGCTGATGAAGCAGCAGCGCGCCGCCCACCAGGTCACCCTGATCGAACGCAATGCGCCATCCGACACTTTCGGCTGGGGCGTCGTATTCTCCGACCAGACCCTGGGTGCGCTGCGCCGGGCCGACCCCAAGACCGCGGCCCAGATCGACGCGTCGTTCAAACAATGGGACGATATCGAAGTGCATTTCCAGGGGCGATGCATTCGCTCTTCGGGTCACGGTTTTTGCGGCATCGCGCGCAAGCGCTTGCTCAACATCCTGCAGGAACGCTGCCGCGAACTCGGTGTGATGCTGCGCTTCGGCACCGAATGCACCAGCCTCGAAGACCTGAGCGCCGATCTCATCGTCGCCGCCGACGGCCTGAACAGCCGCATTCGAACGCAGTACGCCGCGACTTTCGAACCCGACGTCGACCTGCGTCACTGCCGCTTCGTCTGGCTGGGCACGAACAAGCCGTTCGGCGCGTTCACGTTTGCCATCGAACACACGCCCTGGGGCTGGTTCCAGGCGCATGCCTATCGTTTCGACGATGAAACCTCGACCTTCATCGTCGAAGCGCCCGAGCCCGTCTGGCGCGCTGCCGGGCTGGAAGAGATGAGCAAGGAAGACGGCATCGCCTTCTGCGAGCGCTTGTTCGCCAAGCATCTCGATGGCCACGCCCTCATCAGCAATGCCGCCCACCTGCGCGGCTCGGCGATATGGATGCGCTTTCCGCGTGTCGTGTGCAAACATTGGGTGCACAGGCTCGAGCCCCGCGCAACACCGGTCGTCCTGCTGGGCGACGCAGCGCATACGGCGCATTTTTCGATCGGCTCGGGCACCAAACTCGCCCTCGAAGACGCGATCGACCTGGCGGCGAGCCTGGCGGCACAGCCGGGCGCGCACTTCGCCGATCTAAACCGAGCGCTCGCCGATTTCGAGGCGCGCCGCAGCGTCGAGGTGCTGAAGATCCAGAACGCGGCGCGCAATTCCACCGAGTGGTTCGAGAACGTCGAGCGCCACGCCAAACTCGCTCCCGAACAATTCGCCTATTCGCTGTTGACGCGCTCGCAGCGCATATCGCACGAGAACCTGCGGCTGCGCGATGCGGCCTATGTCGGCAGCTTCGAAGACTGGCTCGCGCAGCGAGCCGGCTTGGAGGCGCATGGCGTTCCTCCGATGTTCACGCCCTTCACGCTGCGCAGCCTGACGCTGAAGAACCGCGTCGTGGTCTCGCCGATGGCGCAGTACAGCGCGGTGGACGGCGTGCCGGGCGACTACTACCTCGTGCATCTGGGCGCGCGCGCCATGGGCGGGGCGGCCCTGGTGTTCACCGAGATGACCTGTCCTTCCCCCGATGCGCGCATCACGCCGGGCTGCTGCGGCTTGTGGAACGATGTGCAGCAGTGCGCCTGGAAGCGCATCAATGATTTCGTGCACGCCAGCACCAGCGCGAAACTCGCCCTGCAGCTCGGCCACTCGGGCGCGAAGGGCTCGACGCGCGTTCCGTGGGAGGGCGAAGACC
>JBAQUQ010000431.1:0-5232 GCA_049297615.1 Burkholderiaceae bacterium | reverse complement strand
GACTTCTGCCTGTCGGTGGCGATTCGCACCTTGACGCTCGGCCCCGCGCGGCACGGGCTGCGGCCGCTGCGGCTGGGCATCGGTGCGGGAATCGTGCACGACAGCCGCGCCGACGACGAGTTCGAAGAATGTCGCATGAAAGCGCGCTTCCTGAGCGGGCTGGTACCGGGCTTCGAGCTGTTCGAAACGCTGCTGGCCACGGCCGCGGGCGAGCTGCCGCACCTGCAGCGCCACCTCGACCGGCTCGCGGGCAGCGCATCGACCTTCGGTTTCGGCTTCGATGCCGATGCCGCGCGCTCGATATTGCTCGAGCACGCGGCGCTCGCGGCGGGAGCGCAGCGCCGGTTGCGTTTGGCGCTCGCGCACAACGGTCGACTGAGCCTGACGCAGGCCGCGCTCGCGCCGCTTCCCGCCGGCGACGTGACGCTTCTGATCGCGCCGCAGCGCCTGCCCGAGCACAACCCGCTGGCCGCGCACAAGACCACGCTGCGCGCCCACTACGACGAGGGTGTGCAGGCGGCGGTTCGCGCCGGCGCATTCGACAGCCTGTTCTTCAACGCCAAAGGCCACCTGGTCGAGGGCGGGCGATGTTCGGTCTTCCTGCGTCTGGAGGGCCGCTGGTGGACTCCGCCGCTCGCCGACGGCGCCTTGCCCGGTGTGATGCGCGCGCTGCTGCTCTCCGACCCGGCCTGGTCGGCGGGAGAGCGCCACCTGAGCCTGGCCGATCTGCATCGCGCCGAGACCATCGTTGTCTGCAACGCGCTGCGCGGCGCGCTGCCGGCGCGGCTCGAGGCCAGGCTCGCCTGACGAGGGCGCGCTCAGAAGCTGACGTTGACGTTCTTGATCTGGGTGTAGCTGAGCAGTTCGTCGAGCGAGTGCTCGTGGCCGATCCCAGATTCCTTGTAGCCGCCGAACGGTGCGCCGCGATAGCGCCTGCCGCCGTGGCCGTTGATCCAGACGTAGCCGGCCTCGATCTGATCGGCCAGGCGCAGCGCCGTCGTGATGTCGTTCGTCCAGATGTTGGCGCACAGGCCGTATTCGACGCCGTTGGCCTCGCGCAGCATCTGTGCCGGGTCGTCCCAGCTCAGCACGCTCATCACGGGTCCGAAGATCTCTTCCTGCTCGATCTTCATGCCGTGCCTGACGGCGTCGAAGACCGTCGGCTCGATGAAGTAGCCGTCTTTCAGCTCGGGGTGCTTGGGGTGGCCGCCGCCGGCGATGATCTCGGCGCCTTCGGCCCGGCCCGCTTCGATGTAGCCCATGACGCGGTCGTAGTGCTCGCGCGTGATCACCGGCCCCATCTGCGTGTCTTCGCGCTCGGCCAGACCGATGCGGATCAGCGCCACGCGCTTCAGCACGGCGGCCACGAAGGCGTCGTGGATCTTGCGGTGCACGAAGACGCGCGAGTTGGACCCGCAGGACTGCCCTTGCGAGACCGTGAAGTTCATTCCCGCCACGGCGGCCGCGGCGGCCTTTTCGACGTCGACGTCGGCGAACACGATGAGCGGATTCTTGCCGCCGAGCTCCAGGCTGACGGCCTTGATGCCGGCCTGCTGCATGATCAGTCGACCCGTGGGCACGCCGCCGGTGAAGGCGATGCGCCGCACGTCGCGATGCCGCACCAGCGGCGCGCCGCAGTTCGGCCCGTCGCCGGTGACGATGTTGACGACGCCGGGCGGCAAGTGCTGCTCGATCAGCTTGCCCATCAGCAGCGCGGACAGCGGCGTCTGCTCGGCCGGTTTCAGCACCACCGTATTGCCGGCCACCAGGGGCGCGGCGATCTTGCCTGCGGCAAACGAGATCGGGTGATTGAAAGGCAGGATGCGGCCCACCACGCCATAGGGCTGGCGGCGCGTGTAGTCCAGCCCGCCGCCCGGGGTGGGGATGGTCTGCCCCTTGATCTCCATGCCCAGCCCGCTGAAGTAGTCGAGCAGGCCTGTGCCCTTGCCGACATCGTCGATCATCGACAGATACGGATTGCCGCTGTCCAGCGCGTCGAGCATGCCGAACTCCTTGGACCAGCCGCGGATCGCCTCGGCGAGCCGGCGCAGCAGCTTCGCGCGCTCGTCCACGTGCAGCGCGCTCCAGGCCGGCAAGGCCTTTTTCGCGGCGTCCACCGCCAGCGCGATGTCGTCGGCGTTGCCGTCGGGGACATCGGCCAGCGGCGTGTCGAGCGAGGGGTTGAGCGTCGGGTAGCGCTTGGCGCCGGCGCTTTCCACCCATTTCCCGCCGATCAGCATCTTCCAGCCGGAGGTTTCGCGCTCGGCCATGCGCATCACGCGGGCTGCGAATGGCGCTGCGTCGTCAGTTTGAGTCGGTCCCATCGTGTCTCCCTTGAAACGAATCGGGTCTGCGCGCCGCCCGCCGCCGGCCGGGTGGCTTGCCCTCAGGCGGATTCTGCTGCCTGGCGCAGGACGCGTCGAGACGCCTGCGTCGCCACCGCGCTGCGCCGCTGGCAAGCGTGCGCTGGAATCCGGCTAGACTGCCCAGCCCGCCGAATGCGGCGGTGAACGGCTCGTGCAGGTATCGAGCCGAACGGCTTGGCGTTGCGCGTCGATCCCGGGTCGCTCAGGCGTGACCTTGAACTCAGTGGGTGCCTCTTGTTGGAAGAGAACGCAGGACCGGGCCGGACCGCGCAGCGCAGATATGGCTCCGACTTCATCGTCGACCTGATCCAACGCTACGGCATCGCCTACGCTGCGTTCAACCCCGGCGCATCGTTTCGCGGCATCCACGATTCGCTCGTCAACTACCTCGGCAACCGGGCGCCGCAATTGCTGGAGTGCACGCACGAGGAGATCTCGGTGGCGATCGCACACGGCTACGCACGCGCGAGCGGCAAGCCGATGGTGGCCATCGTGCACGACGTCGTCGGCCTGCAGCACGCGACGATGGCGATCTACAACGCCTGGTGCGACCGCGTGCCGGTGATCGTGCTCGGCGGCACCGGACCGATGTCGTACCCGCACCGGCGACCCGGCAGCGACTGGGTGCACACCGCCCTGGTGCAGGGCAACCTGGTGCGCGACTTCGTCAAATGGGACGATCAGCCGGCCGACTTGGCCAGCGTCGCCGAATCGTTCGCGCGCGCCTATCAGGTCGCGACGACCGAGCCCACCGGCCCGGTCTACGTCTGTTTCGACGCGTCCATCCAGGAGCACGAGGTCGATGTCTTCCCGGAGCTTCCCGACCCGCAGCGGCTGCTGGCGCCGACCTCGCCGACAGCGCCACCCGAGGCCATCGAGCGCGTCGCCCGGGCCTTGCTCGACGCCGACCATCCCGTCATCGTTGTCGATCGGCTCGGGCGCTCGGCGCTGGCCTACGACGCATTGACGCGCCTGGCCGACCTGCTGGCCGTGCCGGTGCTGGACCAGGGAACACGGCACAACTTTCCGAACTGCCATCCGATGGCGCTGGTGGAACTCGCCGCCGAAGTGCTGGGCGAAGCGGACTACATCCTGGGCCTGGATGCGATCGATCTGTACGGCGCGCTGCATACCGTGGACCGCCTTTCGCGCCAGACCAAGCCGATGTTCGGCCCCTCGGCGCGCATCGCCCATGTCGGCATGGACAACTACCTGGTCGGCAGCTGGAGCCACGATTTCCGGCGCCTGCAGGCGACCGACGACTTGCTCTCGGCCGACACCTCGGTATTCGTCCCGCAGCTGCTCGCGCGCTGCACGGCGCTGTTGAACGAACCGTCCGGCGCGGCGGCCGGCGCCAGGGTCCGCAAGCGCACCGATCGATGGCGCGGCCGCGTGCAGGGCCTGCGCGAAAAGCGCCTCGCGCAGGCGCAGGCGCAGCAGGGCGAGTCGCCGATCGCCTTGTCGACGCTGGCGCTGTGCGTCTGGGACGTGATCAAGGACGAACCCTGGGTGCTCGTCAACGGCCACCTGAACCGCTGGGTCACGCGGCTGTGGCAGATCGACCGCTGCGATCAATACCTGGGCAAGACGCCCGGCGGCGGCCTGGGCTACTGCATCGGCGCGGCCATCGGGGTGGCGCTGGCGCAACCCGAGCGCCTGTGCGTGAACCTCCAGCCCGACGGCGACTTCCTGTTCACCGCGACCGGCCTGTGGACGGCGGTGCACCATCGCGTGCCGATTCTGAACATCCTGGTCAACAACCGGACCTACTACAACTCCGAGGAACACGCGGCGACGATCGCGCGCCATCGCGGCCGCCCGGTAGAAAACGCCCACATCGGCAACCGAATCGACGATCCGGCCGTCGACTTCGCCAAGCTGGCGCAGTCGATGGGGGCGTACGCCGAAGGCCCGGTGCTGCGCAGCCAGGACATCGAACCCGCCTTGCGCCGCGCGTTGCACGTGATCAAGACCGAGCGCCGCCCGGCGCTGGTCGACGTGGTGACGCAGAACCGCTAGTTTGGTGCGCTCGAAGTTTCAGAACTCATAGGGATCGGCAGAATCGGCTTCACGCGGGCGCAGCGGGCAGCACCGCCGACCCGGCTACGCCGTGCGCCGCAGCGGAACCGCAAACCCGCGCGCGACGGCCGGCCGCGCCAGCAGCGCTTCGTACCAGCGCTTCACGTGCGGATAGTCGGCCAGATCGACCTGATGGCGGGGGTGGCGCCAGGCCCAGCCGAGGATCGCGAAGTCGGCGATCGACAACTCGCCGGCGAAGTATTCGCGCCCGCCCAGGCGCTCGTTCATCACGCCGTACAGGCGCCGCGTCTCGGCCATGAACCGTTGCAGCCCATAGCGGCGGTCGATTTCGTTCTCGAGTGCGATGAAGTGGTGCACCTGGCCCGGCATCGGGCCGAACCCGCCCATCTGGAACATCAGCCACTCGAGCACCGCCACCTGCGCCGTGGGGTCGGTGGGCCAGAACTTGGCGCTCTTCTGGCCGAGGTAGATCAGGATCGCACCCGACTCGAACACGCTGATCGGCACCCCCTTCGGACCCTTCGGGTCGACGATCGCCGGGATCTTGTGGTTCGGGCTGATCTCGACGAAAGCCGCGTCGTGCTGCTCGCCCTTCGTGATGTCGACCACGTGCACCTCGTAGGGCAGACCCATCTCTTCGAGCGCGACGCTGATCTTGCGCCCGTTGGGGGTATCGAATGCGTACAGCTGAATCATCGTTGCGCTCCCTGGCGCCGGGCGCAGCGCGCGGCGCCGCTTGCCCGCCAACCACCCCGAAGCCGGCGATTGTCGCCGCGCAGTCGCCCAGGACTTGCAAGCGGCGTGGGCGGCCTGCAAGGCCCCCGCT
>JBAQUQ010000430.1:0-69922 GCA_049297615.1 Burkholderiaceae bacterium | reverse complement strand
GGCCCGCGGCCGGGCGGGCCGGGAGCGGAAAGAGTTTCGCCTCGCGCTGCTGCTCGGTCGATTCGGCCGCGGCGCTGCGCGGCAGCAGCAGGGCGAACGGCACGCGCTCGCCGCCGGCGTCGACGAGGCGCAGGTCGCGCAGCTCGGCCTGTTCGGTGCGCCCATAGGTACTGGGGGGCAGCGCGATGCGAACGAACGGTGCCGCCTGCACCACTTCAATCGAGGCGCTGTGCCGATACACCACTTCATCGTCGCCGGCCGCCGCGGTGGCCCAAGCGCAGGCACACGCGCAAGCGAAGGCAGCCCGCCAGACATCAAGCGCGCGCATGCGGCGCCTCCCTCGCGGTGGCGCCAGGCAGGGGCGCGACGTAGCCGATCAACAGCATCGACACCCCCACGCCGATGAAGGACACGATGCGCGTGATTGTTCCGGTGCCGGACAGGTCCACGAGCACGAGCTTGAGGACCACCGCAGCCAGCAGTGCCGCACCCACCAGCCACGGCGCACGCAGTGCGCGGCGCGCGGCCCACCACATCAGCACGAGTGCCGTGACGCTCCACAACAAGCTGATACCGGTCTGCACCGCGAGCGAATGGATCCAGGCGTCGGTGCGGTAGGCGACGCCACCGTAGTGATGAAAAGCGCGAACCAGGATGGCGTTCAGCCAGATGAAACCGGCGGCTGCGGTCACTGCCAGCGCGAGCGCCGGCCGCGCGCTCCACAAGGCAGGCGCTGCCGCGCTGCGTTGCCACAACCACGCGGCGAGCAGGGCCGCGCCCACGCCGAGGTCCAGGGGGTTGAGCAGGGGCAGGTGCGGTAGCGGCAACGCCGCGCCGTTCGACGCGACGTTGGCGAGCACGGTCCAGGCCAGCAAACCGGCCGTGAGCACGCTGCCGGCATGCGTTTGGTAGGCTGCAGGGACCACCTGCACAGGCCAGCGCGCGGCGAATCCGGCACGCGGCAGCAGCATCAACAATGCGGCGGGCACGACCAGCCAGCCCAGCCATGGCCAAGCGCCGGCCGGGTCACCCCAATGCGCAGTGATGGCGCGGCCCTGCAGGGCGCCCAGTGCGGCGAGCACCAACAGTCCCAGTGTGTGCACGGCGTGGGCGGCCGGCGCCGGCCAGCGCTCGCAAGCGTGCCGCAAGACGAACAAATGCGCCGCCAGAGCCAAGGGCCAGGCCCACCAGCCGCCGTCCTGGCCGGGTGAATGTTTTGTGACCCAGAGCAGGCCCACACCCAAAACGAGCAGGGGCGCATGGCCGAGCACGGGCCAGGCGATGCGCGGCCAAGCCAAACGCAGCGAAAGCGCCGTGAACACCACGGCGATGACGCTGATGCAGGCCAGCCATGCCGTCAGTTGGAAGTGCGGCGCGGCAAAGTTGGCGATCTGCGACGCACTGGTCACGAGCAGCCACAGCGTGCCCCAGGCGATCAATAGCGGCTCGGCTGCGGCCTCGGCGCGCCGAGCTGAATCGACCACGATGTTCGCGATCCGCGAGGCGGGCTCGGTGGCTGGGGCGGGCATCGCAGACGCGCCCAAGAGCCGCACAAAGTGCGCCGCGGCGAGCGCCGCTGCCGCCGCTATCAAGCCATTGAACAACATCGAATTGAAAAATGCCTCGGGCATGCCGTGGCGCTCAAAGGCGTGGAACATCGCCAGGCCGGCAAGAAACAGCAACAGATAGCCGAACAGGCGGGGCGCAAGGCGCTGCTGGCGCAGCCCCAGCCAGACCAAGCCCGTGCCTTCGAGCGCCCAGGCGCCGGCGGTGCTGTGCGCGTCCAGCGCGAACGGGATCACGAGAGTCAGAAAGACGGTCGCGATGGCCAGGCTGGCCTCGAACGTGACGGCAAGCAGGGGACGCGAGCGCATCCACAGCGCCAGGCCCACATAGAACCAGGCGAGCAGCATCGCTGACAGTGCCGTCCCGTACTCGAAGTGGCGCACCAGGCCGTGCTGCAGCGCGAACGTCACCGTCGGCAGGCCGAACAGCAGGCTGGCGTTGACCCAGGCGTCGCTGCGCTTGGTTTCGGGCGCGCTTTGCGCAGCCGCCTGAGATTGCCCGTCCTCGCGCAACGCTCGACGCACCGGCAGCAACAAGATCGCCACGAACACCGTGAAGAAAGCGATCAGGAAGACCTGGCTGAGCGCGTAGTGTTCGGCGCGGTAGCTGAGCACACCCCAGGCCGTTCCGACCAGGAACGTGGCGAAGAAGCCGATCAGGTTCAATACACGCCAGTCCTTGTGCCAGGCGATCGCGGCGATGCCGAGATCGAGCACCAGGTAGTAGCTGAACAGCGCCACATGATCGCCCGCGCCGGTGGAGACCAGCAGGGGCGTCGCGAAGCCGCCGAGCGCACCGATGAGGGCCAGGGCGCGCGCGTCCTGGAGCACGGCCAAGGCGGCAGCCAGCACGGCCACCGCGACCATGCAGGCGAACACCGGCGCGAGCGCCAAGACGCTGTAGAAACGAAACGCGACAAACAGCGTGAGATACAGCACTGCCACCGCGCCGCCCTGCAAGACTTGGGCATAAGCCGCACGCTCGACGCGCAGCCGCCAGCCGATCGCCAGCAAGCCGAGCGCCGCGCCGGCGATGCCGGCCAAGCGCACCTCGACCGGCACGTTCACCTGGTCGACGGCGAACTTGGCGAGGAAGGCCAGGCCGACGAACAGAATTGCCACGCCCAGCTTGACGATCGTGTTGCCACCCAAGAGCCACCGGCTGAGCCCGGCCAGCGTATCCGCCGGCGCCGGCAGGGCTGTGCCAGGCGTCGGCGCGGCCGATACCTCGCCCCACAAGGAGCCCGCCTCGGTGTCGTGCGGCTCGTCGCGCCACGCCGTATCGGGAGCCGTGTCGGGCGCATCGGGAGTGCCGATCGGCGCGACTGCGCTCGCCTGGGTTTGTGCCGATGCCGGCGCGTCTTGCGGCGCGGCTGCAGGCATCGGTTGGGCGAGGTGCGGCAGAGGCGATTCGAGCGGCCCCGCCGCGGCCTGCACGCCTCGGCGCGCAATATCGAGGTCCCGGCGCAAACTCGCGATCTCGCTCGCCTGTTGGCGTGAGGCCCAAGCCAGCCAAGCCAGCGCCGCGCCGGCCAGGGCACCGAAAACCCCACCCAGCACGCTACCGCCCACGGCACCGGCAGCGATGACGAAGAATTGCAGCAATCGGGTCCCTTTGGACTTTCGAGGGGCCGACTCTAGCAGCGCAGGCATCGTCATAAGCCCCTTCGCGCATCGCGTGGAATGGGGCGATCGCGCGATATGGCCGATTAAACTCCTGCAATTCCGGCTTCCGTGGCCCGGCGTGGTGTCTAGGATCGCGCGACCGAAGAAGGCCATCGAGGGGGAAAGTTTGCGAGCCACCGACATCCAGCAACCCGACTACTTCCACAAAGTAGTCGACTGTCAATGGGCGTGCCCGGCGCACACCCCCGTTCCCGAATACATCCGCCTCATCGCCGCGGGGCGTTACGCCGACGCCTACATGGTCAACTGGTCGTCGAACGTGTTTCCCGGCATCCTCGGGCGTACCTGCGACCGGCCCTGCGAGCCGGCGTGCCGCCGCGGCCGCGTCGAGGAAGCGCAAGCGCAGCATCCTGAGCCCGTGGCCATCTGCCGCCTCAAACGCGTTGCTGCCGATTTGAAGGGTGATATCTCCGAGCGCTTGCCGCGTCTGGCGCAAGTGAAGAACGGCAAACGCATCGCCTGCGTCGGTGCCGGACCGGCAGCGCTCACCGTGGCGCGCGACCTCGCACCGCTGGGCTACCAAGTCACCGTGTTCGACAGCGATGCGCGTGCCGGGGGCATGATCCGCTCGCAGATTCCGCGCTTTCGCCTGCCCGAAGAGGTGATCGACGAAGAGACGGGCTATGTGCTGCGGCTCGGTGTCGAGTTCCGCGGCGCCACCCGAATCGACTCGATGCAGCGCTTGCTCGGCGAAAACTGGGACGCCGTGTTCGTCGGCTGCGGTGCGCCGCGCGGCCGCGATCTGTCGCTTCCCGGTCGCGCCGAGGCGGGTTCGCACATCCACATCGGCATCGACTGGTTGGCGTCGGTCTCGTTCGGCCACACCACGCATATCGGCAAACGCACCCTCGTGCTCGGCGGGGGCAATACGGCGATGGACTGCTGCCGCAGCGCCAAGCGCCTCGGCGGCGAAGACGTGAAGGTGATCGTGCGCTCGCCTTTCGAAGAAATGAAGGCCTCGCCGTGGGAAAAGGAAGATGCACAGCACGAAGGCATTCCGATCCTCGATTGCCTGGTGCCGCGCGCCTTCCTGCATGACAACGGCAAGCTCGTCGGCATGAAGTTCGAGAAAGTGCGCGCGCAGCGCGACGCGCAAGGGCGCCGCCAACTCGTCCCCACCGGCGAACCGGAGCAGCAATTCGATTGCGACGAAGTGTTGGTCGCGGTGGGCCAGGAGAACGCGTTTCCGTGGATCGAGCGCGACTGCGGCATCGTTTTCAACGGATCGGGAATGCCGGTGATCGACGACGTGACGCTGCAAGCCAGCCTGCCGCAGGTGTTCTTCGGGGGCGATGCCGCGCTCGGCCCGAAGAACATCATCTGGGCTGTCGCGCAAGGCCACGCGGCGGCGATTTCGATCGACAAATTCCTGCACGGCGAGGACGTGCACGAGCGCCCGGCGCCCGGCGTGACCCTGGTGTCGCAGAAGATGGGCATCCACGAATGGAGCTACGACAACGCCGTCACGCCCGATCTGCGCCACAAGGTGCCGTGGCGCGACGTGAACCAGGTGCTGCGCAACATCAAGGTCGAGGTCGAACTCGGCTTCGATGCGGCCACCGCCTGGAAAGAAGCGCAGCGCTGCCTGAACTGCGATGTGCAGACCGTGTTTTCCACCGGCCAGTGCATCGAGTGCGACGCCTGCGTCGACATTTGCCCGACCGATTGCATCAGCTTCACCGCCAACGGCGACGAGGCCGAGTTGCGCACCCGGCTGCGTGCGCCGGCGCGCCACACGGATCAGGCCTTGTACGTGTCGGACGTCCTCAAGACCGGCCGCGTGATGGTGAAGGACGAAGACGTTTGCCTGCACTGCGGCCTTTGCGCCGAACGTTGCCCCACGGGAGCCTGGGACATGCAGAAATTCCTGATCGACTTGACGCACGCCGGGCGTGGCTGCCGCAGCCCGCAACGCGCCGTGCACAAGCAAGCGGCCTGAGCCATGACGAGCCCTGTGAAACGCATCAGCGCCGTCAACGACTTCGTCGTCAAGTTCGCCAACGTCAACGGCTCGGGCTCGGCGTCGAGCAACGAACTGTTCGCACGCAGCCTTTTGCGCATGGGTGTACCGGTGAGCCCGCGCAACATCTTCCCGAGCAATATCCAGGGCCTGCCGACCTGGTACGAAGTGCGCGTCAATGAACGCGGATATCTGGGCCGGCGCGGTGGCTGCGACTTGATGGTCGCGATGAACCCGCAGACCTGGGACCAGGACATCGCCGAGATCGAACCCGGCGGCTACCTGATGTACGACAGCTCCAAGCCGATGCCGCAGGCCAAGCTGCGCGCCGACGTGAACGTGCTCGGCGTGCCGCTGACCGACCTGTGCGCGACGCGCTACACCGATCCGCGCGAGCGGCAGCTGCTGAAAAACATTGTCTACGTCGGCGTGCTCGCCGCACTGCTGGGCATCGAACCCGAAGTCATTGCCACGCTGCTGGGCGAACAGTACAAGGGCAAGGCCAAATTGATTCAACCCAATCTCGACGCCTTCATGATGGGCCTGCACCACGGCCGCGAATACTTCGACGACGCGTTGGGCCTGAAGATCGAGCGGCGCGACGCGGTGGGCAAGCGCATCTTCATCGAAGGCAACGCGGCGGCGGCGCTGGGCTGCCTCTACGGCGGCGCGACGGTGTGCGCCTGGTACCCGATCACGCCCTCGTCCTCGCTCGCCGAGGCCTTCCAGAAATACTGCGGCAGGCTGCGCGTCGAGAAGAGCACGGGACGCAACAAGTTCGCCATCGTGCAGGCCGAGGACGAAATCGCCTCGATCGGCATCGTCGTCGGCGCGGGCTGGAACGGTGCGCGCGCGTTCACCGCCACTTCGGGCCCCGGCATTTCGCTGATGGCGGAATTCATCGGCTTGGCCTACTTCGCTGAAATTCCGGTGACGATCATCAATGTGCAGCGCGGCGGTCCGTCCACCGGCATGCCCACGCGCACCCAACAGGCCGATGTGCTGAGCTGTGCCTATGCGTCACACGGCGACACCAAACACGTGTTGCTGTTTCCCGAAGACCCGCACGAATGCTTCGAATTCGCTGCCTTGTGCCTGGACCTCGCCGACCGCTTGCAGACACCGATCTTCCTGATGACGGATCTGGACATCGGCATGAACCACCGATTGTGCGAGCCGCTCGAGTGGGACGATTCGCGGCGCTATGACCGCGGCAAGGTGATGGGCTTCGAGGAGCTGGAGGCCGGACGGGATTTCGGCCGCTACCTCGACGTTGACGGCGACGGCATCGCCTACCGCACTACGCCCGGCACGCACCCCGAGCGCGGCGCCTACTTCACGCGCGGCACGACGCGCGACGCCTATGCGCGCTATTCGGAGGCCGGGCCCGACTACATGTACAACGTCGAGCGCCTGCTGAAGAAGTTCGAAACCGCCAAGACGCTCGTGCCGCAACCGGTGCAACGCCAGGCCTCGCGTGCCACGCGCTTCGGTGTCATCTACTACGGCTCGACAAGCCCGGCGATGAACGAGGCGTTCGAGTCGTTGCGCGTCCTGGGCGTGCATGTGGACCTGCTGAGGCTGCGCGCTTTCCCGTTCAGCGAGGCGGTCGATCGGTTCATCGCCGCGCACGCGCACCTGTTCGTGATCGAGCAAAACCGCGACGCGCAGTTGCGCACGGTGCTGATCACCGAGCAGGAAGTGAATCCGGCCAAGTTGGAGGCCGTGCTGCACTTCGACGGCACGCCGATCACGGCGCGTTTCATCACGGAAGAAATCTCGGCTCGCATCAAGCGCTTCAATGTCGAGCCCATCGGCAAGATCAGCAAAGGCAAGGTGGCATGACCTACATCGCCAAACCGAAACTTCACCACCCCACCCTGCCGAAGAACACCCTGGGCCTGACGCGGCGCGATTATGAAGGCAAGGTCTCGACGCTGTGCGCCGGCTGCGGCCACGATTCGATTTCCGCCGCCCTCGTGCAGGCGTGCTGGGAGCTGGCGATCGAACCGCACCGTGTCGCCAAGCTCTCGGGCATCGGTTGTTCGTCCAAGACGCCCGACTACTTCCTCGGCAACTCGCACGGCTTCAACACCGTGCATGGCCGCATGCCTTCGGTGCTGACCGGCGCGAACCTGGCCAACCGCGAGCTCTTGTATCTGGGGGTCTCGGGTGACGGCGATTCGGCCTCCATCGGCCTGGGCCAGTTCGCGCACGCCATGCGGCGCGGCGTGAACATGACCTATATCGTCGAGAACAATGGCGTCTACGGCCTCACCAAGGGCCAGTTTTCGGCCACCGCCGACGCCGGCAGCAAGAGCAAGAAGGGCGCAATCAACAGCGACACCGCCATCGACCTGGTCTCGCTCGCCCTGCAAATGGGCGCGAGTTACGTGGCGCGCAGTTTCTCGGGCGACAAGGAACAGCTCGTCCCCTTGCTCAAAGGCGCGTTGCGCCACAACGGCGCGGCCCTGATCGACGTCATCAGCCCCTGCGTCGCGTTCAACAACCACGCCGGCAGCACGAAGAGCTACGACTATGTGCGCGCCCACAACGAAGCCGTGAACCGGGTCGACTTCATCGCCTCGCGCGATGCGATCACGGCGCTGTACGCACCGGGCGAAGTGATCGAAGTGACCCAGCACGACGGCAGCGTGCTGCGCCTGCGCAAACTCGGGCGCGGCTACGACGCGGGGGACCGCCTGGCGGCGATGAGCCACATCGCCGCCCACGAAGCGCGCGGCGAAATCCTGACCGGCTTGCTCTACGTGAACGCCGCGGCGCAGGACCTGCACGCGCATCTGAAGACGGTGCAGGCGCCGCTGAATCGCCTGGGCGAAGCCGAGTTGTGCCCGGGCGCGGCGGCGCTGGCGGCGATCAATGCGGAGCTGGCCTGAGGCACGACGGCCGCCGTGCCGTGCCGTTCAAAACAAGAACTTCGCTCCCAGGCTGAATATCGTCAAGCCGTCCAAGCGCCCCAGCGTCCCGTCGACCTGCCAGCCTTTGGCCACCGTCCTGCGCGCGCCGAGCTGAAACGTCGGCTTCGAATGCTCCTGGCCGAACGACTCGACATGGGCGATGAAGGTCCCGGTGTCATGTTCCAGGGCGATGCCCCAGGTCCCGAAGCTGGACCTGCCCGAAGGCTTGGCGGCGCCGAGCGTGGCGTGCAGAGCGAAATCGCGCCGGTTGCAGGTCGCGGCGGTGTGGGTGAAGGGCTGATTGCCGCCGGGGCTGAAGTGTTCATGGCCGAGCGCGAGCAGAAGATTGCAGCCGGATGTTTGCGGCTCGGTGATTCGAAAGCGCGCCAGGGCGGCCGCCGAGCTGGTTGAACTGGTGCGATTGCGCGAGAGCAGGGCGGACAACTCGACCACTTCCCACGGCGAGAAAGCCGGCGCGACATGCAATACGTCGGCCTTGCGGGCCTCGCGCGCGACCCAGGCTTCGACGTGACCGGTGCCCTTGGCATCGATATTCGCGTGGTCAACGCCGAGGGGCCGGCTCGCCCCTGCCGAGCCGCACAGGATGGCCAGCGTCCAGACCGCGGTGGCGGCGAAGCTTCGAGTCCGGGTCATGTCGGTCCTTTGTCGGGGTGGGAACACGCCGGCGCGTGTCAGTCCGGGCACGGCGAGCGCCGCATCATAGCCATGCGCAAGGCGACGCGTGGCCAAGCCTCAGCTTGCGATGCGCCGATGTTCGAGAGCGGGCAATAGCTTGCGCACCGCCGCCAGACGCGCACTGTCGACTTCGGCGATCACGACGCCTTCGCCCTCGGCCAACACGCCCAGCACCTCGCCCCAGGGGTCGACGATCATGCTGTGGCCCCAGGTGCGGCGTGCGTTCTCGTGGGTGCCGCCTTGCGCCGGGGCGATCACATAGGTTTGGTTCTCGACAGCGCGGGCGCGCAGCAGCAACTCCCAATGCGCGCTGCCGGTCGTATAGGTGAATGCCGACGGCACGGCGATCAGGTCGCAGGGCGGGTTCATCAGGGCACGGTACAGCTCGGGAAAGCGCAGGTCGTAGCACACGCTCAGGCCGACGCGCAAGGCGCCGCATTGCACCGCCACCGGCGCGGCGCCGGCTTGCAGCACGCGTGCTTCGTCGTAACGCTCGCGGCCGTTGTCCAAGCCGAACAAATGCATCTTGTCATAACGTGCGGCCATGGCCCCGTCGGGCGCGAAGACGCAGCTGCTGTTGCGCACGCGTTGCGGGTCATCGCAACGCAGCGGCAGCGTGCCGCCGATCAGCCACACGCCGTGCGCACGCGCAGCAGCGGACAAAGCCTGCTGGATCGGCCCGCCCACGGTGCTGCCCGAGCTGCCGATCGGCGCTTCGGCGCCCACCGGGCCCATTGGCGCCTCGGCGACTTCGAGCTTGTCGCGATCGGTGCGCCCCATCAGGCAGAAGTATTCAGGCAGGGCGACGAGTTGCGCACCCTGCGTTGCGGCTTGCGCGATCAGGCGTCGTGCGGCCTCGAGGTTGCGCGCCACCTCGGGCGTCGACACCATCTGCAATGCGGCGATTCTCATCGTGGCTGCGGCGCGGATTCGGGGACCGGCGCCTGTGCATTGCGCTCGATGCGCTCCACCTGCGGGTCGATCCAGGTCCCGGTGACGTGAAACTCGCGCGTTCCCGCCTCGCTCAGGGGGCGGCGCAGGAACAACTGGGCGAGGAAGGTGCCCAGACCGACCGCCGGGTTGATCACGGCATAGGCCAAGGACGCGGTACCGGCGTTGATTTCCGGAACGACGACGATGCGCAGGTCTTGCGTTTCGCGTCCGAGGTCGGCGCTGCCCTCCATCAGCACCACCGCCTGCACCCCGCCCATGCGCAGGTTGTTGGTGTGCGCCACGCCCTTGTCGACGCGCACGTCGCCACGGAAACTGTCGAACGCAAAGCCTTCTTCGAAAACGTCGCGAAAGTCCAGCAGCAAGCGGCGCGGCAGGGATTGCAGACTCAGCACGCCGAGCAGGCGCGCTGCGCCGGGGTGGACCTTGAGGAACTGGCCGGCCTCCACCGCCACGTTGAACTGGCCGCTCATGGCCGCGAAGTCGAGCGTCAGCGGTGAACCCAGCCATGCCACCTTGCCCGCCAGGACACCCTTGCCGCCGCGCACCACCTTGCCCAGGCCGAGCCGTTCGAGGAAGGCACCGCTGTCGCGCAAGTCCAGCTTGAAATCCATCTCGACTCGGCGCGCCGTGGCGCCGCCGGCCGACCAGTTGCCGCTGGCGCTGAGCTGGGCTTCGGGCGTGGTCATGCTGAACTTCGACAAGCGCCACTCGCGCGATGCGCGTGCGTCGCTGCCGAGCTGATTCGTGGCGACGATTTCGACGCGGCCGAGCTGTTTGCCGCGCAACTCGAAAGCTTCGACGATGATGTCAAGCGCCGGCACACTGCTCGGCGGCTCGTCGAGCATGCTCTCGATTTGCTCGACATCGCTCTTGGGCAGGGACAGCCGCGACAGCCGCGCGTAGACGCGCCCGGGCACTGCCGTCGAGGGCGTCGCGCTCGGCACGGCCGGCGATCGCGACACCGCGAACCGAGGCGGCCGGTATTCGACATAACCGCTGAGTTGGTCGGCGTCGAGCGAGGCGCGCCATTGGCCCGGGTCGCGCGAGATACCGGCCACCAGGCTGGTGATGCGCCGCCCGCCGGTGATCAGCTCCTGCGCGCGCACGCTCAGACGATCCGGGCCGTAGCCGGGATCATCGACCGCGGCGTCGGCCGCATCGCCGAACAGTTTGCGATACACCGCCTCCCACGCGTCGAGGTTGACCGCGCCCAGATTCACGTTCACGACGACTCCCTGCGACAAGGCGGGTGCCGCCTCGCCGACTCCGATGGCGCCGCTGGTCACGCGCGGGGCCTTGCCCGAAATGTCGCGTCGGTACCGAACCTGGAGCAGGGAGCCGAGCTCGAGCACAAGCGTGTCCGCAAGCGGCTGTCCAGGGCGCAAGGACTCGCGCACGAGGCTCGTCGAATAGTGCATCGGCAGTGCGGCTTCGGCTGTCTTGCGCAAGGGGGCGGGCAGATCCGAGGCCAGTCCGACCAGATCGCTCGTGACATTGATCTCGGGGTGCCCCTGCACGAAATTCAATCCGATCCGGTAGGCCACGGTACCGCTGAGTTGGGGTGCCACACTCGACAGCAAGCCGAGTTCGCTGGCGCGGCGCAGCGCCTCGACGCTGGCCGTCCCCCGGCCATTGAAGCGCAGCGCGCCGTCGGCCTGCACGCCACCGTCGAATGCAAGATCGCCGCCGTAGGCGGTCGCCGTGGCGCCGACCACCGCAAAGCCCTTGTGGCTGAAATCGACGCGGCCTTTCGCCGCAGCGAGCAGGGGGCTGTCGGGGCTGATGCGCACGTCGTTGCCTGCCAGGCGCACACTGCCTTTCACTTCGGCCTTGGCGGGTTCACGCAAAGGAATGTTCAAGCCGAGTTCGAGTTCGGCGTTGCCGCTGGCTGTGGCGCGCGACAGTGAGCGCAGCAACCAGTCGCCGACCGGGCTCGCGTTGACGATGCGCAGCATCTCGCTCGCCTGGCCGTGCGCTGTGCCGCTGAGCACGAGCACTCGCTGGTCGACGACGCTGCGAATGCCGCCTTGCACGCTGCTCCAGGCCACGCTGCCGAGCTGCGCCCGGGCGCCCTTGACTTCGAGAGACGCGCGGTCGATGACCAGTTCGCCGCTGACTCGCGCGAGTTCGGGCCAGGGCGACACGAAAGCCGCCTCAGTCGGAGTCGCCGGTGCGCTGGGCAGGAAGGCAAAACTTACGTCGTCTGCCGTTGCCGCGAGGCGAAATTCACCCGAGGTGGCGGGATCGAAATACGGAAAATCCCACAAGTCGCCCTTGACTCTCACATCGAGGCGGCGCAACTGGCCGCCCTTCACGGCGCGCTCCACATAACGCCGCGTCGACTCGGGAATACCCAGCGGCAAATAGCGCGCCGCGCGCGCGGCCAGGCCTGCACCGAGCTGGCCGGTCAGTTCGATTTGACCCGGCCACCGCCCGCCTCGACCAAACGCCTGCGCGCCGGGACCGGTATTCCACTTCGCCTCGAACTCGCCAATCGCGTCCGCATTGGCGAGCGTCGCTTTCTTCACGATCAGCGTGACCTTGGCTGCGGCAATGCGCCATTCGAGATCGGCGTTCAGGCGATCGAGCTGGACGCGTGGCTCTTCGAACAGGCCCGGCAGGTCGAGCCAACCGTCACGCACAGCGAGCCGCGCGGTGCCGCCGTTTTCGTTGGCGGCGAGGCTCAGTGATGCGTTGCGCAAACCGGGCCGGCCGACGCGATCGGGCTCATCGGCGGACCGGGCGGCGAACGCCAGTGCGCTCACTTGGCCATTCACCTGGTAGCGCGTCGGTGCGTCAAAGGGTCCGTCCCAACGCGCGCTGAGGTCGCTCAGCGAACCTTCGGGCTCGAGTTCTGCAAGCAGCTGGTGCAGCGCCGCGCCGAGCGGAACCCTCGAGGCGATTTGCGCGAGCAGCGCCAGATCCAGACTTTGTGCGCTGAATTCACCACCACTGGGCGACTCGCCTTCGCGCTGGCGCCACTTCAGTTTCACGGCGCCTCCCGGCCAGTGCGTGCCGTCAGTGGTGACGAAGCTGAAGCGCTCGAGCGATACCGACCCGCCATTGGCATCGCGCTGTGCGTCGATGCGGCCTCGAAGCTGCTCGATACGCAGTTCTTCCACCTGCGAACCCAGGCGCAAACCCAGCTGGTTCAGAGCGACGTCGAAGGTGGCCGCTTGCAGGGTGCCTTCGCGCAGCTCGAACCAGGCGCGTAGCGCGCCCGAGCCTTCGTTCAGTTCGAAGGGAAGGGCCACATGGCGGCGCAGCGGGCTGAGGTTGGCGCGCGGCAGCTCGGCGTAGGCGCGGCCACTCCAGCGCTGCCACTGGCTGGACGGCGCCATCAGCGGCTGGGTGAAGCGGCCCGTCAGGCTGAAGCGCTCGCCCCACTCGGGAGGCGGCGTTGCATCCAGGCGCACATCGTGCGTCAGCAAGCCGTTGCGCATCACGAACTGCACGTCGGTCAAGGCCAGGGTCGGTGCGTTGCGCTGCTCGTCGGTCCAGCGCAAGGTGCCACCACGGATTGCGAATTCATGTTGCGACAGGAACCAGTCCGCGCCTGCGCGGCCTTCGCCCGCGCCCCCGCCCAGGGCCAGCCCGGCGACGAAGATCTGCCCGTCGGCGCTGCGACGCACGTCGAGCTCGGCGCCTTCGATCAGCAGTTGATCGAAATTGACCTCCAGATCGAGCAGCGATTGCGGAGAAATCGCCACTGCCACCCGCGGTAGGTGCAGGGCGGTGCGCTGCTGGGCGTCGAGCAGTTTCACGTCGCGCAGTTCCAGAGCGGGGACCCAACCGCTGGAACGCACCGCGATGTGGCCGATCTGCACCGGCAGCCCCAGGGCCGCGCTGGCGCGCAGCTCGATCGGCGCACGCCACTCTTCGATGTGCGGCAGAATCAGCCAATGCAGTGCCAGCCACGCCAGGGCCAGCAGGGTCCACAGCAGCAACACCGGCCACAGCAGCAGCCGCAGCAGCCAACGCCGGCGCCGGTTTTGCGCAGCGTCCACAGCGCGATCTGCGGCGGCGGCGTCAGAGCGGCCCATGCCTCGAGGGGGCAGGGCTTCGTCCAGGGGTGGCAGGGTCGATGGCATGCAGTGCAGGTCAGGTCGCGACTCGTGGCAGACAGCGGATGCTTGTCCGGGTCGGCCGAGGCAGGACCAATCTAGCACAGAGAACCGGACAGTGAGCGCGCGCGCATCGATGGATTCCGTGTCATCGCAAGCCCTGGGTTGCACACCTGTCGACTCGCAGCCCACGATTGCGCCCTCTCCAGAGTTCGCGTCGGCCGGTTACAGCCGTTTCGTTCAGCGCGTGCGCCGCCGCCATGGGTCCGAGCTTGCGTTGTTGCAGCCGGGCCTGCCCGAACGCGGCAGCGTCATGGCCTTGATCGAACAATTGCGCGTCGGCGGCCGAGCCCTGCCGGCGGCTCTGCGCGTCGCACGCCAGTTGGTTCTGGAGCGGCTCGCCGTGCTCGACATCGAGCACGGCGCCACGCTCGCCGAGGTGACGCGCGCGATGACCGAGCTGGCCGAGGCCACGCTCGGCCTGGCCTTGCAGCAAACGCAGGACGAACAAGACGCGCGCTTCGGCGTACCGCGCGACGCGGCGGGCCAGCGCATCGCCTTCTGGGTCATCGGCATGGGCAAGCTCGGCGCGCGCGAACTGAATGTTTCGTCCGACATCGACTTGATCTATGTTTACGCTGACGCCGGCCAGACTGACGGCGCCCATTGCGTGAGCGCCCACGAATACTTTTCGCAAGTCGCGCGCGGCCTCTACGCCTTGATCGGCGAGGTGAGCGAAGACGGTTTCGTGTTCCGCGTCGACCTGGCGCTGCGCCCGAACGGGAACTCGGGTCCTCCTGTCGTGAGCCTGGCGATGCTCGAGGAGTATCTGCAGGACCAGGGCCGCGAGTGGGAACGTTTTGCCTGGCTCAAGAGCCGCGTCGTCGCCCCCATGCCCGGGGCCGCAGACCTTGTCAATGGCAGCACGACCGACGCCTTGCGCCGTGTCGTCACGGCCTTCGTCTACCGGCGCTACCTCGACTACAGCGTATTCGAAGGCCTGCGCCAATTGCACCGCAAGGTGCGCGACCAGGCGCAGCGCCGGGCCGCCGGCCGGCCGGAGCGCGCGAACGACGTGAAACTGTCGCGCGGTGGAATTCGCGAGATCGAATTCATCGTGCAATTGCTCCTCGTCGTGCGGGGCGGCCAGTTCCCCGAAATGCGCACACGCTCGACGCTGAAGGCCTTGCAGCGCCTTGCTGCCGCGGGTCTGATGAAGGCGGCCAACGCGGCGCGCCTGGCCGATGCGTATACCTTTCTGCGGCGCATCGAGCATCGCATTCAGTACCTCGACGACCAGCAGACGCATCTATTGCCCACCTTGGACGGCGACCTGGCCTGGATCGCGCGCAGCATGGGCTTGGCGTGCAGCGATGAAGCCTGCGAGTTGCTCGACCGCCTGGGTGAGATTCGCGAGTTCGTTGCCACCGAATTCGACGCGCTGCTGCACGACGGCCGTGCGCCGCAGGCCGGGGCCAATGGCAATGGTGGGTGCCGCGCCTGCGCGTCAGAAGCGCTGCCGGTGGACAGCGAGGCCTTCGCCGAACAGTTGCCCGAAGCGCTGGCGGAGCGCGTTCGCGCATTGCGCGATCGACCCAAGATCGCGATGTTGCGCGACGCGGGCAAGCTGCGCCTGGCACGCCTGATCGAGCGCGCAGCCCAGGCGACGCGCGACGGTGCGTGCAGCAGCGACGCGGGATTGCGCTTCATCGACTGGCTCGAGCCCTTGCTGCGCCGCGAGAGTTATCTCGCCCTGCTGGTCGAGCGGCCCGAAGTGCAAATGCGCCTGCTGCGCCTGCTCGGCCTGGCGCGTTGGCCGATGCGCTATCTGATGCTGCACCCTGGCGTGATCGATGAACTCGCCGATCCTCGGCTGCTGCACGGCCGCTTCGACGCCGCGGCCTTCATCCGCGATCTCGACGCGCGTCACCAGGCCTGGCAGCGTTCCGGCCAGGCCGACGAAGAATCCCTGCTCGACACCCTGCGCCGCGCGCACCACGGCGAAGTGTTTCGCACCCTGGTGCGCGACGTCGAAGGCGAACTCTCGGTCGAACAGGTCGCCGACGAATTGTCCGCGCTCGCCGACGCCACACTCGATTGCGCGCTGCGCTGGGCCTGGAGCCATCTGAAGCATGCGCACCGGCCGGACCCGCAATTCGCCGTCATCGCCTACGGCAAGCTCGGCGGCAAGGAACTCGGCTACGGCGGCGACCTCGACGTGGTCTTCCTCTACGACGATCGCGACGAACGTGCCGCAGAGATTTACGGCGCCTTCGTGCGCAAGTTGATCGGCTGGCTGACGCTGCGCACGAGTGCGGGCGAGCTGTTCGACATCGACACCGCGCTGCGCCCGAACGGCAACTCGGGAATGCTCGTGACCTCGCTCGCCTCGTTCGAAAACTATCAGACCGGGCGCGGCAGCAACACGGCCTGGACCTGGGAGCACCAGGCCTTGACGCGAGCGCGCTGGTGCGCCGGAGCGAGCGCATTGAGCGAGCGTTTCGAGGCAGTGCGCCGCGCCGTGCTGTGCGCGCCGCGCGACGCCGTGGCGCTGCGCGCCGAAATCCAGGCGATGCGCGACAAGGTGAGCCAGGCACACCCCGTCAAGGCGGGGTGCTTCGACCTCAAACACAGCGCCGGTGGGATGCTGGACGTTGAATTCGCCGTTCAGTTTCTCGTGCTGAGCCAGGGCGCGCGGCACGCGGAGTTGCTCGCCAACGCCGGCAATATCGCCCTGTTGCAGCGCGCCCAGGCTGGTGGCTTGCTGCCGAGCTCGGTGGGCGGCGCGGCGGCAGACGCCTACCGCGACTTGCGTCGCGCCCAGCACCGGGCGCGCCTCGATGAGCAGCCGACCCAGCTCGACCTCGAGGCGATGCAGGTGCAGCGAGACGCCGTGCTCGCGCTGTGGAGCGCTGTTTTCGCTTGAGCTCGGCTTGAACGACAGCCTCTCTCGGCGTGGCGCAGGGGTGATCGCCTGGCTCGGTGTGTCGGCCTTGCTCGGCGTGGGCGCCTTGCTCGGCGCGTGCGGCGAGCGCGAGGTGCTCGACTGGCAGCCCACGCTGGCATTGGCCCAGCCGTGGCGCCTGTTCAGTGCCGCCGCCGTGCACTACAGCCAAGGGCATCTGCTGGTCAACCTGGGCGGCCTGATCCTGGTGGCCGCTCTGGGTGCGGTGGCACGAGTCACGATGAAGATGAGCCTGGCCTGGCTGCCGGCTTGGGCGCTGACCCACGCCGGCTTGCTCGCCGACCCCGGATTGGCCCACTACGGCGGCTTGTCGGGTGTCCTGCATGCGGGCGTGGCGATCGTCGCGGTGCACCTGTCGCGCTGCGGCGCAAAGCCGCGGCGCCGCATCGGCGCTGCGCTGCTGTGCGGCCTGGTCGCCAAGCTGGCGCTCGAGTTCCCCTGGATCCCGCCGTCATTCAACGCTGGCCTGGGAATCGTCGTGGCGCCACTCGCCCATGTGAGCGGTGCGCTCGCCGGCCTGGCCTGCGGCATCGCTGCATTCCTGCTTGGGCGGCGCCATGCAGAGATTCCCGATGCCTGATCGCAGGACTTCGCTCGACGCCCGTGCCGTCACCGCCCTGGTCGTGTGCTGCTTTTTGTGGGGCTTGAACCAGGTGGCGGTGAAAGTGGCGTTGCCGCAGATCCCGCCATTGCTTCAGGCCGGCGCTCGCTCCATGATTGCCGCTGTCCTGGTGTGTGCCTGGGCGCGCTGGCGCGGCGTGGCACTGTTCGATCGCGACTCCAGCTTGGGCGCTGGCCTGCTCGTCGGCGTGTTGTTTGCCGCGGAGTTCGGCGCGATCTTCCTCGGCCTGCAGTACACCACAGCCTCGCGCATGGTCGTTTTTCTGTACCTGTCGCCCTTCGTCGTGGCATTGGGAATGCCATTTGTCGCGCGCTCGGAGCGTTTGGGTCCAGCCCAGGCACTGGGCCTGCTGCTGGCCTTTGCCGGTGTCGCCTGGGCTTTCGCCGAGAGCTTTTCTCTGCCCGCCGCGGGGCCGAGCCGATGGTGGGGTGACGCGCTCGGTGTCGCCGCAGCCCTGTTGTGGGGCGTCACCACCTTGGTCATTCGCGCGAGCCGCCTGAGCACGGCCAGCGCCGAAAAGACGCTGCTTTACCAGCTCGGCGTGGCCGGCGTGGCCCTGCTCATCGCGGGGACGCTGGCGGGCGAGGCCTGGCCGGCATCGTTGTCGGCGCTTGCCGCGCTGTCGTTCGGATTCCAAAGTGTGATTGTCGCGTTCGCGAGTTACTTGGTGTGGTTTTGGCTGGTGCGTCATTACCCGGCGACGCGTCTGGCCTCGTTCACCCTGCTGACACCGGTGTTCGGCTTGCTGATGGGCGCGTGGCTGCTCGGCGAGCCGATCACACCGCGCCTGTGGATGGCTTTGGCGGCGGTCGCGAGCGGAATCGTGCTGGTCAATCGCCGTGTCGCGGACCCCAGACTTTCACGCGCGAAACCGCAGGCCTGAGCCCAAGCTGCATCATGCAGCCGTCACGCCGATCCTCAGGCGCGAATCCGCGCGACCAATTCGCTGGTGGAGTAGCCGTCGACGAAATCGAGCGCGCGCGCCTGCCCACCCCAACTGCGCACCCAGCGTGTTTCCTCGAGCGTCTCGACGTCATAGTCCCCGCCCTTCACGTACAGCTGCGGCCGCACCAGTTTCAACAGTTCCACCGGCGTGGCTTCGTCGAACAAGGTCACGAGGCTGACGCTTGCCAGCGCGGCGAGCACGCAGGCGCGGTCGGCCTGCGTATTCAGCGGCCGCTGCGGGCCTTTGCCCAGGCGACGCGCCGAGGCGTCGCTGTTCATTCCGACCACCAGGCTGCCCCCCAGGGCACGTGCTTGCTCCAGGTAGATCACGTGGCCACGGTGCAGGATGTCGAAGACCCCGTTCGTGAACACGATCGGCTGGCGCAGCGCGCCCACCCTGCGCGCCAGGTCGCTGCGCGGGCACAGTTTCTCGAGAAGGCAGTCCATGCCCTGGATTGTCGCGTGCGCTGCGCCGTGCTCACTCCAGCGCTTAGACTCGGCCGAGTCTTAACTGCCGCGGAGAGGTTTCATGATCGTTCTGTGTGGATTGACCCTGTCGAACTACTACAACAAAGTGAAGATGGTCTTGCTCGAAAAGGGCCTTGCTTTCACCGAAGAGCGCGTTCCCACCGGACTGCGCGACGAAGCCACGCTGAGCAGCTCGCCTTTGGGCAAGATCCCCTTCATTCGCACCGAGCGCGGCACGCTGTGCGAGAGCCAGGCGATCGTCGACTACCTCGAGGCAACGTATCCGCACCCGCCCTTGATGCCCGCCGACCCCTGGGAGGCGGCCAAGGTGCGCGAATTGATCACCTTCATCGACCTGCACATCGAGCTGGTGGCGCGCGACTTGTATGGCAAGGCGTTTTTCGGCGGAGACATCAGCCAAAACAATGCCGAGCGGGTTCGCAAGCAGTTGACCAGGAACATCGCCGGGTTCAAGCGCCTGGCGCGCTTGCGCCCCTACGTCGGCGGCGCCACGTTCACGCTGGCCGACTGCGCCGCCTGGGCCAGCTTACCCGTGGTCGCGATGGCCACCCGCGGCGTCTACGGCGAAGATTTGTTGGCTGCGGCTGGCCTGGACTGGAAGGCCTACGTCAAAACGATCGCCGAGCGGCCCAGCGCGCAACGCGTCACGGCAGATCGAAAGGCCGATCAGGCGCGCGCTGCTGCCCAGCCCTGATCGCGCCCCCCGAGGGCCGCGCCGGCGCGCGAGTGCAAACGCCTAGGCCGGGGCTGCTTGCGGCGCGGCTGCACCGGCCGCGTGGGCCAGCGAGCCCGCGATCTCTTTGCGGTAACGGTTCAATTCGCTGACGCTGGCAAAACTGCGCTCGAGCAGCAAGCTCATGTTGTGCAAGATGCGTTCGATGACCTTGCTTTCCCACACGGCGTCGAACTGAATCTGCTTGTCCAGCCAATGTTCGAGCCATTGCGGGTTCGGCAGCCGGCTTTGAACCGTGTCGCGAGGAAACAGGCGCACATTCACATGCAGATTCGTCGGATGCAAGGCCTGCGCAGTGCGCCGCGCGCTGGCCATCAGGACGCCGACCTTGGCAAATGCAGCCTTGGCTTCGTCGCCGAAGCGATTCAATGCTCGCTTCATGTAGCGCAGGTAGGCGCCGCCGTGGCGCGCCTCGTCGCGCGCCAGCGTCTCGTAGATCACCTTGATGACGGGTTCACTGTGCCACTCGGCGGCGCGGCGGTACCAGTGATTGAGGCGGATCTCGCCGCAAAAATGAAGCATCAGCGTTTCCAGCGCCGGTGCCGGGTCGAACTCGAAGCGCACCGCATGCAGTTCGGCTTCGCTGGGCACCAGTTCCGGCCGGTAGCGCCGCAGGTACTCCATCAACACCAGGGAGTGTTTTTGTTCCTCGAAGAACCACACGCTCATGAACGCACAGAAGTCGCTGTCGTCGCGGTTGTCGCGCAAGAACATCTCGGTGGCGGGCAGCGCCGCCCACTCCGTGATCGCGTTCATCTTGATCGTCTGCGCCTGCTCTTCGCTCAGCTGGCTGGCGTCGAACTGGCCCCATGGAATATCGGTGTCCATGTTCCAGCGCACGGCTTCGAGTTGCTTGAAGAGTTCGGGGTAGAGCATGGTGGTCCTCGGAGTTCAAGCGATTCTAGACGTGGGCGGGTGCCGCATTTGCCTGGTCTCGAGCCGCTATCGCAACCAGCCCTTGCGCCGAAAATAGATAAACGGCGCGGCCACCGAGGCCAGCATCAGTGCCAGCGCAAACGGGTAGCCCAAGTCCCAATCGAGTTCCGGGATGACCCTGAAATTCATGCCGTAGATGCTCGCGATGAGGGTGGGCGGCAGCAGTGCCACGCTGGCCACCGAGAAGATCTTGATGATCTTGTTCTGGTTGATATTGATGAAGCCCACCGTCGCGTTCATCAGAAAGTTGATCTTGTCGAACAGAAACGTACTGTGACTGTCGAGCGAATCGATGTCGCGCAGGATCTGGCGCGCCTCTTCGAACTGCTCGGCGTTGAGCAGGCGGCTGCGCATCATGAAACTCACCGCCCGTCTCGTGTCCATCACATTGCGCCTGATGCGCCCGTTCAGGTCTTCCTGACGCGCGATGGCCGACAGTGCCTCAGCCGCCGCCTGATCGTTCACCGGTTGGCGCAGCACGCTTGCGCTGACCGATTCGAGACTGTCGTATATGCCCTCCAGCGCGTCAGCGCTGTATTCGGCGTCGGCGTCGTAGAGCTTGAGCAGCACGTCCTTCGCGTCTTCGATGAGCGCGGGGATGCGCCGCGCCCGCAGCCGCAGCAGCCGGAACACCGGCAAGTCTTCCTCGTGCACCGAGAACAGCACTTTCTTGAACAGGATGAAAGCCACACGCACGTTGCGCGGCGTGCGGTCGTCGTCGATCAGGAAGTCGGAGCGGATATGCAGCTCGCCGCTGTCTTCTTCGTAGAAGCGCGCCGATTCTTCGAGGTCGTCGTCGACGGCGTCCAGTGGAATCGTCACGCCAAAACGCTGCGCGATCCAGCTCTTTTCCGCGACGCTCGGCGCATCCAGGTCCACCCAAACGGGCTGCACCTCGGCCAGGGCCTCGAGGCTCGCGATCTCTTCCTGGAACAGCCGGCCGTTGGCCAGCGTGAAGACATTCAGCATGGGCAAACGGGGGGCTGTGCAGCCCAAGAGCTTAACCGATGGCGCGGGCCACCCTTGCTACCCCCCCCAAGCGAGCGCCCTTGTCAGCTTGACCGATCCCGTGCACACTGGCCCGGCAAGCTGCCCCGAGAAGCCTTTTTACATGGTCCCAGCCAAGGAGAATTCATGAATTTGACGATCAGCGGCCATCACCTCGAAGTTACGCCTTCCTTGAGAGAATATGTACTGACGAAACTGGAGCGCGTCACGCGCCATTTCGACCAGGTCGTCGATATCACCGTGCTGCTGTCGATCGAGAAACTCAAGGAGAAGGAGCGAAGGCAAAAGGCCGAGGTCACCCTGCACGTCAAGGGCAAGGACATCTTCGTCGAGCACGCCCATGAAGACCTGTATGCGGCGATCGATCAACTGATGGACAAACTCGACCGGCAGGTCTGCCGCCACAAGGACAAGGTGCAGAACCACCACCACGCGGCCGCGAAACGGCTGAACGCCGCACCGACCTGATGGCGCGTTCGACCCCGTCGATTGACGCGACTGCGTCAACCAAAGCGGCCCCTCGGCCGCTTTTTGATGGGTCAAGATCTCGCTGTCCCCCCCCGCGCCGTGAAATGTTGTTGCGACGCAGCAGATTCCCTTGAAGCAACCCTTGCGTCAGCCCGACTGCGCCGCTAAAACGTCAGCCCATTCATAATCACGCGCCGTGACAAAACCGGGACTATCGTGACAATCTTGCGAAAAGCCGGTTTTTAACTTGATTTGCCCAGCGCCCCTCTGCTCATGAACCGCCTTGCCGCCATCCTGCCCGTGGCGAACGTCGCCGTCGAAGTGGATGCCACCAGCAAGAAACGCGCTTTCGAGTTCGCGGGGTTGCTGTTCGAGAACCAGCACGCTATCGCGCGGGCGACGGTGACGGACAATCTGTTCGCGCGCGAGCGGCTCGGGTCCACCGGTTTGGGTCATGGCGTGGCGATACCGCATGGCCGAATCAAAGGCCTGAAGAATCCTTTGGCCGCGGTCGTGCGGGTCCGCCAGCCGATTCCTTTCGACGCTCCGGACGAAGAAGCGGTGGGCCTGTTGATCTTTCTGCTCGTGCCCGAAGCGGCAACCCAGCGGCACCTGGAAATCCTCTCCGAAATCGCGGAAATGCTGTCGGATCGAGAGTTGCGCGAACGCCTGAAAAGCGAGGCCGACGCGGCCAAGGTGCACCAACTCATCGCCAACTGGGTTCCGTTGAAGTCGGCCGCCTGAGACTGATGCCGTGAGCGCTGTGTGAAACCCAGCGTCATCAGCGCCGAGGCATTGTTCGAGGAGCACCGCCGCGCGCTGCGCTGGGAATGGGTCGCAGGGCACGCACATCCCGAGCGGCGCATCGATGAGGCTGCAGTGCGCAACGCCCAATCGGCCGCCGACCTGGTGGGGTACCTCAACTACATCCATCCCTATCGCGTTCAGATCGCCGGCACGCGCGAAGTGGCGTATCTCACGGAGTGCGCCGCGGATGTCGCCGAGCGACGCATTGCCCGCATCGTCACGCTCGAGCCGCCGGCCCTGATCGTCGCCGACGCCCAAGCCGCACCCGAGCGCCTGGTGGCGATGTGCGACCGCAGCGATATCCCGCTGTTCGTGACGACAGAGCCGGCCGGCCACGTCATCGATGTGGTGCGGGGTTATCTCGGCAACCATTTCGCCGAGCGCACCACGCGCCACGGCGTTTTCATGGACATCCTGGGCATGGGCGTGCTGTTGACCGGCGAGTCGGGCCTGGGCAAGAGCGAACTCGGCCTGGAGCTGATCTCGCGCGGCCACGGCCTGGTGGCGGACGACGCGGTGGACCTGTTCCGCGTTTCGCAGACTGCACTCGAAGGGCGCTGCCCGGAACTGCTGATGAACCTGCTCGAGGTGCGCGGCATCGGCCTGCTCGACATCAAGGCGATCTTCGGCGAGACCGCGGTGCGCCGCAAGATGCGGCTCAAATTGATTGTCCATTTGGTGCGCAAGGAAACGATGGAACGCGATTTCGAACGCCTGCCCTACGAGCCGCTGTATGAAGAAATTCTGGATGTGCCGGTGCGCAAGGCGGTGATCGCGGTGGACGCCGGGCGCAACCTCGCCGTCCTGGTCGAAGCGGCGGTGCGAGCGACGATTCTGCAGCTGCGCGGAATCGATACCTACAAAGACTTCATCGAGCGCCAGCAACAGGCGATGTTGAAGTTGTCCTGAGTTTCCCGGGTCGGCCCCGAGCCCAGTCTGGTGCAGCTAGTTGGTCTTGAATTCGCAGTTTTGCTTCCTGCATGCACCGTACAGCGCCAGTGCGTGGTCTTGCAGTTCGAATCCGCGCGAGACGGCGACCACCTGCTGGCGCTTCTCGATTTCGGCATCGAAAAATTCTTCGACGCGGCCGCAGTCGAGGCACACCAGATGGTCGTGGTGTTTGCCCTCGTTGAGTTCGAACACGGCTTTGCCGGTCTCGATGTGGGTGCGCGACAAGATGCCGGCCTGCTCGAATTGCATCAAGACGCGGTACACCGTGGCCAGGCCGACGTCGGCGCCCTCGCCGAGCAAGAGCCGGTAAACGTCTTCGGCGCTCAAGTGGCGTTGACGGGTCTTTTGAAAAACCTCAAGCACCTTGATGCGAGGCAAGGTCGCCTTCAGCCCGCTGTTCTTCAGTTCGTCGGCACGCGTCATCGGCTGGGGTGGGGCGCCCGGAGTGGGCGGTTGCGCCGCTAGAATCGTCGCATCATATCGGCGCAGCGTCTTGTTGCAACAGCGGCCCTTGCCGGCACCGAGCGTTCAACTCCATGAGATCGACATTGAATTCCCGCCGCTGCGCCCTGGTGGTCGCTGCCTCACTGGCCGGACTTGCGACCGGCGCTTGCCAGTCTTTGCAGTCCTCCGACAATTTTCTCGGCGTGATCACGCCCTACCGTGTCGAAGTGGTGCAGGGCAATGTGATCACCAAGGAGCGCGCGGCGCTGGTCAAACCCGGCATGAGCCCCAGCCAGGTGCGCGACTTGCTCGGTACGCCTCTGCTCATCGACATCTTTCACGCCGATCGCTGGGACTATGTGTTCACGATTCAGCGCCAAGGCGCCGAACCGCAATTGCGCAGGGTGGTCGCGCTGTTCAGCGCCGACAAGCTCGAGCGCCTCGACGCCGAGGGCGAGTTGCCGAGCGAACGCGAGTTCGTCGGCGCCATCGATACCTTCAAGACCTCGCGCGATGCTGCGCCTCTGGCCTTGAGCCCGGCTCAACTCCAGGCCTTGCCGGTCCCTGCGAAAGTTCCCGCCGCGCCGGTCGAGCCCGCGGCTGCGCTGCGCGATTACCCCCCGCTCGAGCCCAGGCCATGACCCTGCCGCTGCGTATCGCCGTGGCGGGAGCCAGCGGGCGCATGGGGCGCATCTTGCTCGAGGCCGCTGCGGCGGCGCAAGACCTGTCGCTCGCTGGCGCGCTGGATATTCCAGGCGCTCCGGGAATCGGACAGGACTGCCTGGCATTCCTGGGCCGCAGCAGCGGTGTGGCAGTGAGCGCGGACGCACGCGAAGCGCTGCGAATCGCCCAGGTACTGATCGATTTCACGCGGCCCGAAGGCACGCTGGCGCACTTGGCCGCCTGCCGCAGTATGGGCGTCAAGGCGGTGATCGGAACCACAGGTTTCAACGACGCGCAGAAAGCAGAGATCGTCGAACACGCCAAACACATTTCCATCGTGATGGCACCCAATATGAGTGTGGGCGTGAATGTCGTATTGCAGCTGCTCGAGGTGGCGGCACGCGCGTTGAGCCGCGGCTACGACGTCGAAGTGATCGAAGCGCACCACCGGCATAAGGTCGACGCCCCGAGCGGCACGGCACTGCTGATGGGCGAGACGGTGGCGCGTGCGCTCGGGCGCGAACTCGCCGACTGCGCGGTGTACGCACGCGACGGCGTGACCGGCGAACGCGAAGCGGCGACGATAGGCTTTTCCAGCATCCGCGGCGGCGACATCGTCGGTGACCACACCGTCTTGTTCGCCGGGACCGGCGAGCGCATCGAGATCACCCACAGGGCCAGCAGCCGCGCCGGCTACGCACAGGGGAGCCTGCGCGCCGCGCGCTTCCTGGCGGGGCGGGCGAGCGGTCTGTACAACATGAGCCATGTGCTGGGGCTGGCCTGATGCGCGCCGCCGAATGTTCGCCGAGGAACTGGACATGACCGGTTTTGAGAGTTTCTGGTCGCAAGGCGACTTGATCACGCGCGGCGTTGCGGTGTTGTTGCTGGCGATGTCGATCAGCGCCTGGGTCGTCATCTTCTGGAAAGGCTGGCTGTTGCGCCGCGTCGGTCTCGATCTCACGCGCGCCGTTGCGGCGTTCTGGGCGGCGCCGTCGCTGGGGGAGGGTCGCGCGCAGTTGGTCAAATTCGACCGCGAGGCCGTGGTCAGCCCCTTGCTCGCCGCAGCCCTGGCCCACGCGCCGCACGGCACGCTGGAAAGCAAGGGCCAGGTCGACTCGCAACTCACGCGGCGCCTGCGCGACGCGCTGCACGGTGTGCTCGCGCAGCTGCAGTTCGGCCAGGTACTGCTCGCCTCGATCGGCAGCACGGCGCCGTTCATCGGCCTGTTCGGAACGGTGTGGGGCATCTATCACGCCTTGCTCAGCATCTCGGCGGCAGGCAGTATCACGATCGAACGCGTGTCCGGACCGGTGGGCGAAGCGCTGGTGATGACGGCAGCCGGCCTGGCGGTGGCGATCCCCGGCGTGCTGGCCTACAACATTTTCGGCAAGCGAGTTGCGGCGTGCGAAGCCGAGCTGGAGGGCTTTGCCCACGACTTGCGTGAGATGTTGATCGACGCCGGTGCCGCCGCGACGGGCGCTGCGGCCGACTTTATCGCCGGCGCGGCCCAGGCGCGGGACTGACAGCATGGCCTTTGGGCGCCTGGAGCGCAACGCCGGCCCGCAGCCGATGAGCGACATCAACATGACGCCGCTGATCGACGTGATGCTCGTGCTGCTCGTCATCTTCATGATCACGGCGCCCTTGATGAGCAGCAGCCTCAAGCTCGACCTGCCCAAATCCGACGCCGCCGCGCCCAGCGACAGCCCCTTGTACATCGCCGTGGCGCTCGACCTGCAAGGGCGTCTGTATTTCGGCGACGAGATGCTGGACCGCCCCGGCTTCGCGGCGCGGGTCGGCGACGCTGCACGCAAGAACCCGCAACTCGAAGTGCAGTTGCGCGCCGACAAAGGCGTGCCCTATGGCAGCGTCGCAGAGCTGATTGGCATCGTGCAAAAAGCCGGCCTGACCCGCATCGGCTTCATCGCCGAGCCGACGGGCACCGCCCCGCCGGGGCGTTGAGTCAATCATGAACCCGGATTTCAAACCTGCCGAGATTGAGCGCGCCGCGCAGGCCGCCTGGTCCGCAGCGGACGCCTACCGCGTGATTGAAGACAAGCGGCGACCCAAGTATTACGCGTGTTCGATGTTGCCCTACCCGAGCGGCAAATTGCACATGGGCCATGTGCGCAACTACACCATCAATGACATGCTCGCGCGCCATTTGCGCATGCGCGGCATGAACGTGTTGATGCCCATGGGGTGGGACGCATTCGGCTTGCCGGCCGAAAACGCCGCGATCAGGAACAAGGTGCCGCCCGCGCGTTGGACCTATGACAACATCGCGGCGATGAAGCAGCAGATGCAGGCGATGGGGCTGGCAATCGACTGGAGCCGCGAAATCGCGACTTGCCATCCCGGCTACTACAAGTGGAACCAGTGGTTGTTCCTGAAAATGCTGGAGGCCGGAATCGCGCAGCGCCGCACCCAGGTCGTGAACTGGGACCCGGTGGACCAGACCGTGCTGGCCAATGAACAAGTCATCGACGGACGCGGTTGGCGCTCCGGTGCGCCGGTCGAAAAACGCGAAATCCCGGGCTACTACCTGAACATCACGAAGTACGCCGGCGAGCTGCTCGAGTCGGTGCAGCAGCATTTGCCGGGCTGGCCCGAGCGCGTCAAGCTGATGCAGGAAAACTGGATCGGCAAAAGCGTTGGCGTTCGGTTCTGCTTTACGCACGACATCCGCGATGCCACGGGAGCCCTGATCGGCGGCGGCCGCATGTATGTATTCACGACCCGCGCCGACACGATCATGGGCGTCACGTTCTGCGCCGTCGCGCCCGAGCATGAATTGGCCGTGCACGCCGGGACGCGCAGCGCCGAGGTGGCGGCCTTCCTCGCGCAGTGCAAGGCCGGGGGAACCACGGAAGCCGATCTGGCCACGCAAGAGAAGAAGGGCGTGGCCACAGGCTTGTTCGTAGTGCACCCGCTGACGGGCGAGCCGATCGAGGTCTGGGTTGGCAACTATGTCTTGATGAGCTATGGCGACGGTGCCGTGATGGGTGTTCCCGGCCACGACGAACGCGACTTCGAATTCGCGCGCAAGCACGGCATCAATATCACCCAGGTGATCGCGGTCGAGGGTCAGCGCTTCAGCGTGCAAGGCTGGCAGGACTGGTACGCCGACAAGGCACGCGGCGTCACGGTCCATTGCGGCGCATTCAGCGGCCTGAGCAGCGCGGCGGCCAGCGACGCGGTGGCGCAGGCGCTGCAGGACAAGGGTCTGGGCGAAAAACACACCACCTGGCGGCTGCGCGACTGGGGGATCAGCCGGCAGCGCTATTGGGGCACGCCGATTCCCATCGTGCATTGCGACTCGTGCGGCGTCGTGCCTGTGCCCGAGAGCGAATTGCCGGTGTTGCTGCCGCAAGACCTGATCCCGGACGGCTCCGCCAACCCGCTGAACAAGTGTGCGGCCTTCCTGAACACGAAGTGCCCGCGCTGCGGCGGATCAGCGCAACGTGAAACCGACACGATGGACACCTTCGTCGACAGCGCCTGGTATTTCATGCGCTACTGCGACGCGCGCGACAGCGCGGCGATGGTGGGCGCCGGAACTGCGTACTGGATGCCCATGGATCAATACATCGGCGGCATCGAACACGCCATCCTGCACCTGCTGTATGCACGCTTCTGGACCAAGGTGATGCGCGATCTGAAGCTGGTCGCGATCGACGAGCCCTTCACCCGGCTGCTCACGCAGGGCATGGTCTTGAACGAAGCCTTCGTGCGCACCAGTGTCGAGGGCGGGCGCGAGTATTTTTGGGAACACGATCTCGATGTGAAACGAGACGAGCACCACGCCGTGCTCTCGGCCAGGGCCAGACGCGACGGTGCGCCGGTCACCTGCGAAGGCTGGACGACGATGTCGAAATCGAAGAACAACGGCGTCGACCCGCAGGCGCTGATCGACCGTTACGGCGCCGACACGGCGCGCCTGTTCGTGATGTTTGCGTCGCCGCCCGAGCAGACTCTGGAATGGAACGACGCCGGCGTGGAAGGCGCCAACCGGTTCCTGCGCCGCGTCTGGGGATTCGCCGCGAAGCACCAGGCGTCGCTTCGCTCTGTTGGCACGATCGCCGCTCCCCGCGGCGCAGCGATCGACGCCACAAGCGCCGCGGGCAGCGAGACCGCGGCGAAGGCGTTGCGCTTCGAATTGCATTGTCTGCTGCGCCAGATCGCCTTCGACTACGAACGCATGCAATACAACACCGTCGTGTCCGGCGCGATGAAATTGCTCAATGTGCTCGAGGGCTTTCGCGGTGACGCACCGCACTGCATGCGCGAAGGCTTCGCCATCCTATTGCGCGTGCTGTATCCGGCCTGCCCGCATCTGACCTGGGTGCTCTGGAACGAGCTGGGCTACGCGGCTGAATTCGGCGACCTGCTCGACGCAGCCTGGCCCGAGGTCGACCCTGCTGCGCTCGTGCAGGACCGGATCGAATTGGTGCTCCAGGTCAACGGCAAGCGCCGCGGCGTCGTCACTGTGGCGGCCGACGCCGACGAGACGGCGATCGTCGCGGCGGCCATCGCGAGCCCGGACTACGGCCGATTCGGCGGCTCAGGGCCGCCGAAAATGGTCAAGGTGGTCCCGGGGCGATTGGTCAACGTCGTCGTTTGATGCGGCTTTGCAGCGGCCAGCCCACGGGCCAGGCTGGAGCCCCTTGGCGGCCCTTGGGGTCGAGAAAACTTCGGGGGGCCGCGCGTGTCCTGGTGATGCTTGCCGCTATTGCAGGCGCATCGATGGGCAGTGGCTGCGGCTTCGAGTTGCGGCGCGCCCCGGAATTGCAATTTCGCTCGGTTCAACTCAAGGGCTTCAAGGAAAACTCGACCCTGGCTCGAGACTTGCGGCGCAGCTTCGCCGCGAGCCGCACCACGCAAGTGGTGGAGGGCGGCGCGGCGGCGCAAGTCGTGCTCGAAGCCCTGGGCGACGAGCGCGAGAAAAGTGTCGTCGCGAGCACGGCCGCCGGTCAGGTGCGCGAACTGCAATTGCGTGCACGATTTATCTTCCGCCTGCGCAGCGCGAGCGGCAAAGATCTGCTCCCGGTCACCGAAATCTTGCTCAGCCGCGACCTGAGCTATAACGAAAGCAATGCACTGGCCAAGGAGCAGGAGGAGGCCTTGCTCTACGCGGCGATGCAGAACGACATCATCGCGCAGGTGTTGCGGCGCCTGGCTGCCGTGCCGGCGCTGTAGACCTTTCGCCCGAAGCCGACACGCAGAGCTATGCAAGTCCGCGCCGATCAGCTTGCTTCGCACCTGGCCAAGGGCCTTCGCTCGCTGTACACCGTGTGGGGGGATGAGCCGCTGCTGGCCCAAGAGGCGCTCGACGCGCTGCGCAGCGCGGCGCGCGCCGCGGGCTGCACTGAGCGTCAGGTGCACACCGTCAGCGGCGTGCATTTCGATTGGAGCAGCATGCTCGGCGCTGCGCGCGAACTGAGCCTGTTCAGCGACAGACAATTGATCGAAATCCGCATCCCCTCCGGCAAGCCTGGCAAGGAGGGCTCGGACGCGCTGAAGAGCTATTGCGACACGGTGGCAGCCGGTGGCACGGACACGGTCACGCTCGTCGCCCTGCCCAGGCTCGACAGGGCCCAGCAAGCCAGCGCCTGGTTCAGCGCCCTGGATCGAGCCGGCGTCACGATCCGCATCGACGCCATCGAGCGCAAAGCCTTGCCGCAATGGATTGCCCAGCGCTTGGCGCGGCGCGGCCAGCGCGTGCCAGGCGGGCAGGCGGGTCAGCAGGCGCTGGCCTTCTTTGCCGACCGCGTCGAAGGCAACTTGCTCGCCGCGCACCAAGAGATCGAAAAACTCGCCCTGCTGTACCCGAGCGGCGAGCTGAGCTTTGAGCAGATCGAATCTGCCGTGCTGAACGTTGCTCGCTACGACGTGTTCAAGCTCGGCGAGGCGGTGCTGACGGGCCAGGTCGGGCGCGCGCTGCGCATGCTGGAGGGCCTGCAGGCGGAAGGGCAGGCCGCTGTGCTGGTGCATTGGGCGATCGCCGAGGACATTCGTGCACTGAAGCAGATCGAGGCAGCGCTGCGTGCGGGCCAACCACTTCCCTTGGCCTTGCGTGAGGCGCGTGTCTGGGGCCCGCGCGAGCGCCTCGTCGAGCGTGCCTTGCCGCTCTTTGCACAGCAGTCGCTCGCGCTGCTGCTCGATGCCGCGAGCGTGTGCGACGGCGTGGTGAAAGGCTTGCGCGACCCCGATTGGCCGGACGACCCCTGGCAGGCCTTGCAAAAGCTGGTTTTGATGCTGCTTCAGCACACAACGCCCGTCGCCGCGCGCCAGGCGCTGCGCCTTGCCTTGATGCCGACCCTACCGGCTGCCGCGCGGGCTGGGCTTTGAGCGTCTTGGCGTGGCTTCGCGTGGGCTGGGGCGAGGCCACGGCGTCCTGATCCTGCGCTGGGCTCAGTAGCCGCGCGACCGATCGACGAGATGCGCCAAGGGCGCACCGCTGCGCAGCGCGCGCACGTTGCGTGCCACGACCTGGGCCGCACTGCGCGGGTCGGTGAGGGCGGCGATATGCGGCAACACCGTGACTCGGGCGTGGCTCCAGAAGGCGTGGTCCGGCGCCAGCGGTTCGTGAGCGAACACGTCCAGGATGGCGCGGCGCAACCGGCCTGTCGCCAATGCGGCCAGCAGATCCGGCTCCACGACATGGTCGCCGCGCGCCAGATTGACCAGGCTCGCGCCGCGCCGCATCGAGGCGAGCGTCTTGTGGTCGAACAGGCCGCGCGTCGCCGTGGTCAGCGGCAGCAGGTTGATGACGATCTCGGCCTGGCCGAGCAAGGAGGCGAGCGATGCGGCGCCGGCACTCGTGGTCACACCCTCGAGGGCCACGGGCGTCCTGCTCCAGCCGAAGACTCGATAGCCGTTGGCGAGCAAATGCAGGGCCACGGCACGGCCCATCGCGCCCAGGCCGAGCACGGCCACGGCCACTTCGTCGGCGCGGCGCTGCGGGCGTTGCAGCCAGACGCGGCGGCCTTGCTGCGCGGCGTAGTCGAAGTAGTCGCGATGCAGGCTCAAAACGGCCCACAGCGCGGTTTCGGCGATGGCTCGGCTCATCGCGGGGTCGACCATTCGTGCCAGGGGAATGTGCGTCGGTACGCTGCTGTCGGCGAGCAGTCGGTCGACGCCAGCCCATAAGGATTGAATGAAGCGCAGGCGCGGCAATGCGGCGAGCATTCTTTCAGGCGGGTTCGCGACGAGGGCAATGTCGACCGCCGCCGGGTCGTCCGCCTCGCGCACCAGGCTTTCGTCGGGCAGCGCGGCGTGCAAGGCCGGCCACCAGGCTGCCCATTCCTCAGCAGCAAAGTCGGCGGCGACGAGGATACTCAATGGGTGCGCCCGTCCACGCAGGACAGCAGGCGACCCGCAAGGCCCGCGCCGGGCCCCTTCGTTGCCCGGCGCGCGTCCCGCTGCGGACGGCTTGACGCCAGATGTCTCATGGGCTCGCCGCCGAAGGTCTTCCTTCGGCCAAACCTTGCACGCGCCGCAAGGCGTGCACGACGGTCTGCTCGCGAATCGAGCTGCGGTCGCCACTGAGCTCGAGCAACTCGGCCTGGGCCGGGCGATCTCGCTGTGCCCAGGCCAGCCATACGGTGCCGACCGGTTTTCCCGGCGTCGCGCCACCCGGCCCGGCGATCCCCGTGACCGCCACGGCGATATCGGCGTGCGAGTGGCGCAGGGCACCCGCGGCCATCGCGCAGGCGACCTCAGCGCTCACCGCGCCGTGAGCCGCAAGCAAGGCCGGATCGACACCGAGCGCCTCGATCTTCGCGGCGTTCGAATAACTCACGAAGCCGCGCTCGAACCAGTCGCTCGAACCAGCCACGGCGGTGCACGCCGCAGCGATCAGCCCGCCCGTGCACGACTCGGCGGTCACGAGCGTGGCGCCACGCCGGCGCAAGGCCTGCGCCAGTGAATTCACGAGCGCTTGCGGCAGCGATTGCGAAGTCGTCCCAGGGGACGTCATAGGAACCGCCACAAGGCGATGAGGAGCAAGGTGCATAGCGCGGCGACGATGTCGTCCACCAGAATGCCCAGGCCTTGGCGCCAGCCGATCGGCGCGCCGCGTCGGCCCTTGAACAGCGCATCAGCCCAGGCCACCGGACCTGGCTTGGCGGTGTCGAAAAACCGGAACAGGGCGAAGGCCCAGAACTGCGCCCAGAATCCGGCCGGCGTCACGAGCCACAGCACACACCAGAAGGCCAGTACTTCGTCCCACACGATGGAGCCGGGGTCGGACGCGCCGAGTTCGCGCGCGGTGCGGGTGCAGGCCCACAGGCCGATCACAGCCGCGGCAACGAGCAGGGCTGCCCAGCGTGCATCGTTCATATGGGGCGCCAGGGCGGTGAAGGCGAGCCAAGCCCCGAGCGTCGCGACTGTTCCAGGCGCCAGGGGCGACAAGCCGCAGCCCAATCCCAGCGCGATGGCGCGCGCCGGGTGGCTGAACACAAAACCCAGGGTCGGCTTGCGCGGCGCCACTGCCACGGGCGGGTTGAGCGTGGATTCGCGCTCGGGCATCGGACATTCAGCGGAAATGGTCGAAGCCGGCGAAGTGCTGCGCAATCGCCTGCCCCTGCGCGTCGATCAAGCGCAAGCCCGGTGTCGCATCGATGCGACCGATGCACGTGACCTCCACTGCGGCGTGCTGCGCGGCGGCGTGAACCTGGGCGCTGCGCTGCGCTGGAGCGCTGAACAGGAGTTCGTAGTCGTCGCCCCCGGCCAGGGTGTACTCGCGCTGCAGGTCCAGCGTTTGCGCGGCGAGCACGGCGCTGCGCGGCAGCGCATCGGCATGGACCGTCGCACCGACGACGGAGCGTCGCAGGATGTGGCCCAGATCGCCGAGCAGGCCGTCCGACACATCGATCGCGCTCGTCGCCACGCCGCGCAGCGCCACGCCCAGCGATACGCGCGGTACCGGTCGCTCCATCGCGCGGCGTGCGGTGCGAAGTCCGTGCCCGTCGAGCGACACCTTGCCGCGCAAGCACTCGAGTGCCAGGCGCGCATCGCCCAAGCTGCCGCTCACGTACAGGTCGTCGCCGCAGCGCGCACCGCTGCGCAACAGCGCCTGGCCGATGGGCACTTCGCCGAAGACAGTGATGCAGATCGTGAGTGGACCCTGGGTCGTATCGCCGCCCACCAGTTCGCAGTCGTGGGTTGCTGCCAATTCGAGCATTCCCTGGGAAAAGCCTTGAAGAAATCCTTCCTCGGCACTTGGCAGTGCCAGGGCGAGCGTGAAGGCGAGCGGCCTTGCGCCGCAAGCGGCCAAGTCGCTGAGGTTGACGGCCAGGGCCTTGTGCCCGAGGTCAGTCGCGTCCACCGTCGACAGGAAATGGCGCCCTTGGACGAGCATGTCGCTCGACACGGCCAACTGCATGCCGCTGGCGAAGTTGAGCAGGGCGCAATCGTCGCCCACGCCCAGCGCTGCCCGACGCACCGGCGGCGAAAAGTACTTTTCGATCAATTCGAATTCGCCCAGGGCCATGGTCGCGTTCTTGGTCGCGCGATTATCGGCGCCGGGCTGGGAGTCTGTCGGACTTTGGGCCGGGCCCGCCCCACGGCGGGTCCGACGCTGGGACAATCGCCTGAACGCAGCCCTTGCGCAACACCGGCGGACGGGCTCGCGCGTCACTGCAACAGCGTTACGACATCGAAAGCACGCCCATGTCCACCTACGAAGAAAAACGCGTCGAGTTGCGGCGCGCCGCGCTCGAATACCACGAGTTCCCGACACCGGGCAAGATTGCGATCGCGCCGACCAAGCAGTTGATCAATCAACGTGACCTGGCCCTTGCGTATTCACCCGGCGTCGCCGCTGCATGCGAGGAAATCGTGGCGGATCCCGTCAACGCGTTTCGCTACACGGCGCGCGGCAACCTGGTCGCCGTGATCACCAATGGCAGCGCGGTCCTGGGGCTGGGCGACATTGGTCCGCTCGCCGCCAAGCCGGTCATGGAAGGCAAGGCAGGGCTGTTCAAGAAGTTCGCCGGGATCGACGTGTTCGACCTCGAAGTCAACGAAAAGAACCTCGATAAATTGATCGATCTGATCGCCGCACTCGAACCGACTTTCGGCGGCATCAACCTCGAAGACATCAAGGCGCCGGATTGTTTCTACATCGAGCGTGCACTGCGTTCGCGCATGAAGATCCCGGTGTTTCACGACGACCAGCATGGCACGGCGATCGTCGTCGCCGCGGGCATCTTGAACGCTCTGAAGGTCACCGGCAAAGGCATCTCGCAGGTCAAGCTGGTGTCCTCGGGCGCCGGCGCCGCGGCATTGGCGTGCCTGGGTCTGCTCGTGAAAATCGGCATGCCGCGCCACAATATCTGGGTCACCGATCTGGCGGGCCTGGTGTACGCAGGGCGCAAAGAATTGATGGACGAAGACAAGGCCACCTTCGCCCAGGCGACCAAGCAGCGCAGCCTGGCTGAAGCCATCGACGGCGCCGACATCTTTCTCGGCTTGTCGGCGGGCGGTGTGTTGAAAAAGGACATGGTCGCGCGCATGAACAGCAACCCGGTGATCTTCGCGCTGGCCAATCCAACGCCCGAGATCATGCCCGAGGAGGTGCAAGAAGTGCGCAGCGACGCGATCGTCGCCACAGGGCGCACCGACTACCCGAATCAGATCAACAACGTCTTGTGCTTTCCGTATATTTTTCGCGGGGCGCTGGATTCAGGGGCGACGACGATCAATATCGAGATGGAAATCGCCGCGGTGCACGCAATCGCCGAACTCGCGCAGGCCGAACAGAGTGAAGTCGTGGCCGCGGCCTACGCCGGTGCGACGCTGAGCTTCGGGCCGCAGTACCTGATCCCCAAGCCCTTCGATCCGCGCCTGATGATTCGCATCGCACCCGCGGTCGCAAGAGCCGCAGCCGAATCGGGTGTTGCGCTGCGCCCCGTCAAGGACCTGGACGCCTACCGCGAGAAGCTGCTGAGCTTCGTGTACGCCTCGGGAACCACGATGAAACCCATCTTCACCCTGGCCAAGCGTGCGCAGCGCAAGCGCGTCGCGTTTGCCGAGGGCGAGGAAGAGCGCGTGCTGCGAGCCGTCCAGGTGGTCGTCGACGAAGGTCTGGCTCGCCCCACCCTCATCGGCCGGGCCGACGTGTTGACGCAGCGCATCGAGAAATTCGGCCTGCGCTTGACCGTGGGCCGCGACTACGACCTCGTCAACACGGAAAACGACCATCGCTTCCGCGACTACTGGCGGCGCTATCACGAGATGACGTCGCGCAAGGGCGTGACGGCGCAGTTGGCGAAGATCGAAATGAGGCGTCGCTTGACACTTATCGGTGCGATGCTGCTCGAGAGCGACGAAGTCGACGGCCTGCTGTGCGGCACCTGGGGGACGACGGGGCTGCACTTGCACTACATCGATCAGGTGATCGGCCTGCGCGAGGGCTCCAAGACCTACGGCTGCATGAACGGGCTGCTCCTGCCCGGGCGCATGGTGATGCTGGTGGACACGCACGTCAACTACGACCCGAGCGCCGAACAACTCGCCGAACTGACCGTGATGGCTGCCGAAGAAATGCTGCGCTTTGGCTTGCGCCCGAAAGCGGCACTGCTGTCGCACAGCAATTTCGGCTCCAGCAACCAGCCCTCGGCGGTGAAGATGCGCGACGCGCTGGCGCTGCTGCGGACCCAGGCCCCGTGGCTCGAAGTCGACGGCGAGATGCATGGCGACGCCGCACTCGACGCTGCCTACCGCGGCGAGCTCATGCCGTATAGCAGCTTGAGCGGCGAAGCGAATCTGCTGGTCCTGCCCAATATCGACGCCGCCAACATCGCCTACAACTTGCTCAAGACGGCAGCGGGCGGCGGCATCGCGATTGGCCCGGTCTTGCTGGGAGCCGCCAAGCCGGTGCACATCCTCACGCCCTCGGCAACGGTGCGGCGCCTCGTCAACATGACGGCTGTGACGGTGGCTGACGCGAACGCCGCGCGCCGCTAGCTCGGCGCCGATCCTCCCGGCGTAGGGCGATAGGACCGCCAGCGCTGGGAGCCCAGGGTATCGCTTCATGAGTGGGCTCTATGGCCCGCGCGTTGAAGGGGACAGGTGCCAATCGCGGTATTTCTCAGGGTCACCTGACTGTGACATTAAATTTTCCAAGGCCATTATTTACTAAGGGCCTCGGCGCATGTGTGCGCTAACTTAAATACCTTCCTGGTTGCCCGAAATTGAGGCAGAGGCTTGAGCTTTTCAAGCGATTTCTGTACCATCCGCCCTTCGCTTTTCGGGGATTACCCGTGTTTTCGATTGGTCAGCAGCGATTCGGGCGAGTACTTCGAAGGTTGGGTTTCGCTCTATCGGCCGCGGTAATTCTTGCAGCGCCCACGCCGAATCTGGTGCAGGCGGGCGATGCCAAACAGGAACTGGGCGTGGTGTCCCGGGCCCAGCTCCCGCCCGAAGCACAGTTGACAGAAGAACGGGTTCGATCCGGCGGACCATTTCGGTACGCCAAGGATGGCACGCCGTTCGGCAATCGGGAACGCAGGCTGCCGCTGCACCCACGCGGCTATTACCGGGAGTACACCGTGCCGATGCCGAACGCGCAGCCGGGGACGCGCGACCGAGGCGCGCGACGCATCGTTTGTGGAGGAAAGATCCCAGCCCAGCCCGACGCTTGTTTTTACACGGCAGACCACTACGCGAGTTTCAAGCGGATCGTGCAGTGACCCGTCAGCCGAAGAATTTTCATTGACCAAGGAGGATCGAGACCATGCTCTTGCAGACCGTCCGACCCAATATCGTTCAGTCGATACGCGCCTATCGCGCCGAAGACTTGTTGCAGGCCGCGCAAGACGCGGACCAGCATTTTTTGTACGCCAACCTGACAGCGGCGCAGGCCAAGCAGGACGTGCTGGACGCCATCGCGCAGGCGTTCACCTTCCCGGCGCACTTTGGCAAGAACCTCGATGCCTTGTACGACTGCATGACAGACCTGGTGCACAAGTCGGGCTCGCAAACGGGCTTCGTGGTCGTGTTGGAGCAGTTGCCCGACAACCCGAAATTCGATCGCGAGGCGCGCGAGCAATTGCTCGATGTCTTTCGTGACGCGGCCGACTTCTGGGCTGAACGCAAGGTACCGTTCCGATGTTTCTATTCTTTTCAGTAGCCCGCTCTCAGGAATTCGGGTCATGGGAGCGGGCGACTGAGGTGGCCCAGAACGTCGCGCAGAAGCCCCTCAAGGGCGTTGCGAAGAGTTCAACCAGTGCGAGTTTCGGCATGAACATGCCCTTGATGAGCAGCGCCTTCGATACGGCGATGTGGCTCAGCGCCGCCTAGCTGCCGCAGCCCGCATCATTCAAGCCGGCGCACGCCGCGGCGAGGTCGAGGTATTGCGCGACCGGAACTTCCTCGGCGCGTCGTTGCAGGTTGAAGTGGCCGCCGAACTGGCGTTCCTCGAGCCAGCGGCCCAAGGTATGGCGCAATAGTTTGCGGCGTTGCGAAAACGCGACCCTGACCAACTCGCTCAAGTGTTCGGGCTGGACCGCTGCGAACCCCTGCCGCGGCTGCATGCGCACGACGGCGGAACGGACCCGCGGCGGTGGCTCGAACGAGTCGGGCGCCACGTCGATCAGGTGTTCGAGCGCATAGCGCCACTGCATCATGACGCTGAGCCTGCCATAGGCCTTGGTGGCAGGCACGGCCGTCATGCGCTGCACGACTTCGGCCTGCAGCATGAAATGCTGGTCGGCAATGTGGCTCACCGCCGCGAGCAGGTGAAACAGGATCGGCGATGAAATGTTGTAGGGCAGGTTGCCCACAACACGCAAGGCGGCGCCGCGTGCCTGCGCCAGCGCCGTGAAGTCCACGGCGAGCACGTCGGCCTCGATCACCTCCAATTCGGCGCGTCGGCGCAATGCCGCGGCGAGGTCGCGGTCGAGTTCGATGACACACAACAGCCCGCAGCGCGCCAGCAAGGGCTGGGTCAGGGCGCCCAAGCCCGGCCCGATCTCCACCAGGGCCTGGCCAGGTTGCGGGGCGATCGCCTCGACGATGCGCTCGATGATGTCGCGGTCGGTCAGAAAGTGCTGACCGAAGCGCTTGCGGGCGAAGTGCTTCACCTTGCCTGTGCGGCGTCCTCCTTCAGAGGAGGCTCGCGCAATTCAACGTAGGCGCGCGCGCGCAACTCGCGCATCCACTCCACGTAGGCCTCTTCGAACTTCTGCTCGCGCAATATGTTGCGCGCCTGCTCGCGAACCTGCCTGGAATCGAGCGTGACCTCGCGCCGCTCGATCAGCTGAATCAGATGCACGCCGAAGCGCGTCACGACCGGGTCCGACACGCCCCCGATCGCCAAGGCGTTCATTGCGTCCTCGAATTCCGGGACCAGGCTGCCCGGCGAGGACCAGCCCAGGTCGCCGCCTTGCGCGGCGCTGCCGTCTTCCGAGTTGTCGCGCGCGAGCTGCTCGAACGACGCAGCGCCGCTCGCGACCTGGCGTTTGAATTCGGCGAGTCGGCGCAGCGCAGCCGCTTGAGGAAGCTGGGGCGAGGGGCGCAGCAGAATGTGCCGGGCGTGCGTTTGCTGCACTGCCACGGCAGAGCCGTCGCGTTTGTCGACGAGCTTGAGAATGTGGAATCCGGCGCCGCTGCGCAACAGCGTCGCGCTCACATCCCCGGGCTGCATGGCGCGCACAGCGTCGACGAACAAATCGGGTAGCCGGTCCGCAGCGCGCAGGCCGATCAGGCCACCTTGGGCGCGATTGCCGTCTTCCGAGATCTCGCGCGCCACCGCGTCGAAGGCCTCACCGTTGCGCACTCTTTGCAGCGCCGCTTCGGCGCGCGCGCGGCGTTGCGTCAGCATGGCTTCATCGGCGCCTTCAGGAAGCGTGACAAGGATCTGCGCGATGTTGAATTGATCGGCCCCGCGAGTCGCCGCGCGGCGTTTGTCGACGAAGGCGTCGAGCTCGGCGTCGCCGATTCGAATTCGCCCCAGGACTTCGCGTTCGCGAACCCGCTCCGACAGCAACTGGTCCCGAATGTTGCTGCGGAATCGTGCGAAGTCGATGCCTTCGGCACGCAGGCGCTCGTGCAACTGCTCCAGGGTGATCTGATTTTGCAGTGCCACATTGGCCACGGCTCGATCGAGTTCAGCGTCGTCCAGGCGCTGGCCGCTGTCGCGCGCATGCGTCACCTGCACTCGTTCGTCGATGAGCGCGTCGAGCACCTTCTGGCGCAGCTGTTCGGCAGGTGGCAGCGTGCTGCCGCTGCGCGTGGCGTCCTCGCGAACGCGCGCCAGGCGCAACTGCAATTCCCCCGCAGTCACCAGCTCCTGGTTCACGACGGCGACGATGTAGTCGCCGATGCGTGGATCGCGAACCTCCTGCGTCGCACCCGGCGTGGCCACCAGGCCCAAACCGACCGCCAGTGCCACATCGAGTGCGACAGTCAGCGCGAACACCACGGCGGGTTTCAAGTGGCTTGTCTCATTCATACAGGCTCAGCGGATCGGTGGGCGTGCGCTCGTCACGCAGCAGCCGGTAGCCGGGGATATTGTCCTTCAAGACCTGCAGCGGATTCGATCCCAGCCGTGACAGGCCCACCAGTTCGAGCTGCAGCAGCAGCCGCGTCGTCGCTTCGCTTCGCCCGGTGGACAGGCGCTCCGCGACGATACGTCCAATCCAGCAGCCCGCGTCGTACTCCGTGCCCCACACCGAATCGGTGATCCGGCTGTCGCGCGTGCTGTAGTTGACCCGGCCCACGCTGTACCAGCGTCCCGTGCAGGCGCTTCCCCCACCGCCCGCGCTGCCCGGGCGCAATGGCGCGGCGCCGGGCGCTGGGCCGAACAGCGGCCATTGCCAGGCCAGTTCAACCTGCTCACTTGCTCCGGCTGTCTGTCGGTACGTGGCAGCGACCGTGCGAAACGGCCCCGGCGAATAGCGCGCCCCGACGATGGAGCGCACCGCGTTCTTGGTGTCGGGGTTGTATTGCACCGAGGATTCGAGTTTCCAGTGTGGCACGAGCGCGGTCGAGCCGAGCAACAGCACGTCGGAAAAACGTCGCGTCAGTGCCGCGCCATCGGGCGTGACGAGTTGGTCGCGAAACAGATAGCGCTGCACCAGGCCCAGGCGCATCGCCTCGGCGCCGGTTTGCGCGTCGAGAATCCGCGTCGTCACGCCGGCCGTCAGTTGATGGGCATCCGATACCCGGTCGACGCCGGAAAATGCGTTCTCGGTGAAGATCGAGTCGAAGTTGAAATCTTTCGCCGCAGAGTCGAAGTTCGGCAGGTCGTCCTGGCGCCGAAACGGTGTGTTCACGTAGAGCACGCGCGGCTCGAGCGTCTGGCGCGTCGTCTGGCCGAACCAAACCGCGTCGCGCTCCAACAGCCACGCGCTGTCCAGGCTGAGCGTGGGCACCCATCGCGCCATACTGAGACGGCCGTCGATGGGCCGGCCACCCACGGGCTCGGTGACAGGGCGATCCAGCGAATAGGCCGCGGCGTTGAAAGCGGCTTTGGGCGTGACGGTCCAGCCCGGCGTGCCGACCGGCCAGGCCAACCAAGCCAAGGAATGGGCGCGTGTGCCGGCAGCACGTGCCACGCTCGTGCCATGGGTCGGATCGGTGAAGCGATTCAACTCGAACTCGACGCCGGTTTGCGGGCCGCTGTCGTAACGCCGGGTATAGCTCGTGCCCAGTTGCGGCGCCCGCTCATAAGGCGCCTCGATCGTGCTGGCGGCGTCCTGCAATACTTGCCAGCGCTGCACCCGGGCGTAGAACGCCCAGTCGGCCAGCGAGGTGTCCAGCGCAAACTCCGATCCGAGCAGGCGCGGCGTCACGCTTTTCACGCCGCGCGGAAAGTCTTTCCAGTAGGCATCGTCCGAAACCCGCAGCCAGCGCGCGCGCGCCTGGATGTCCAGCGGCAGCTGCGCATCGGTGGCGACACTCGAGGCAAAACGCGACACACTGGTGAGCCGGTCATGAGGCAAATAGCGCAGGTCGAACTCGCCCCGGTGCGCAGGCTCGAGGTAACGCAATTCCGACTCCATGCCGAAGCCGCGCTTGGCGCTGAGCACGGGTGTCAGCGTTGCGTCGCGCTGCGGCGCGATGTTCCAGTAGTACGGCATCGCGACCTGGAAGCCGCTCCTGCTGTCGACATTGATTCCCGCAGGCAGCCAGCCCGACTTGCGCTCGTCGGTGAGCGGGAAGCTCAGCACGGGCGCTGCCAGGATGGGGACGCTGTAAAACCGCAATACGGCGTTCTCGGCGATGCCTTCGTTGGCGGCGAAATCGAGCTTGATGCTGTCGCTGCTCAGCAGCCAAGCCGGGTCGCCCGAGCCGTCTCTCGGGCAGCTCGAGTAGTTCGCCCCGGTTGCGATCAAGCGCTCGTCGTCGAGAAAATCGATGCGCTGCGCAGTGCCACCTGCGCTGCTGCGCGCGAAGCGATAGGTCGGATTCACGAAAAAGCCCTCGAAACGCTCCAGGCGCAGTTGCAGTTCCGGTCCGCTGTAAACATTGCCGTCGTGGCTGATCCGCACTTGGCCGCGCGCCACCGCCAGGTCATCGACCGGCTCATAGCTCAATGTGTCGGCGCGCAGGACCAAACCGGCGCTGCGCAGCTCAACGTCGCCTTCGGCCACGACCTCGAGGTCAGGCCGGCCGCGCAAGGCGCGCGCACGGACCACGATCGGCGCTCGCACACCGGGTTCGCCGCGTGCGGGCACTTCCAGTTGCGGCGACAGGCGCAAGCTCAATGGTTCGTCGGCCTTGTCTTGCGCGTCCACCGGTGCAGCGCCGAGCAGCATGAGAGCCCAAACCAGTCGCAATGCCGCAGGCGACACAACAGCGAAGAATGAGCGCGACAGTTTCGGCAGCACAGACGAGGCGTCGCGCGGTCCAGGGCGAACGCGCGCCTGATGCGCAGCCGATCGGTAGCCGGCGCCTGCGCGGCGCAGGGTGGTTTGTAGAATCGATTATCCACCAGCCCCGTTGCCCCGGCCCGCGCCGAGGCCCCCAGTGACTTGAAGACATCCCCTGCTGCGCCCGGCATCGCCTGGGCCGACCCGAAGCGCGAACAGGCTTTCGATCGCTGGATGGCCGCTGTCGCCCTGCGCCACGGCTTGCTTGCGGCCAGTCTGCGCGCGGCGTCGAGCGATGCGAGTTTTCGCCGTTACTTTCGCGTCGATGCGAACGATGGCGCCAGCCATATCGTGATGGACGCGCCGCCGCCGCAAGAAGACGTGGGCGCATTTGTCGATGTGGCCTCGCGGCTGGCGCGCGCCGGGCTGAACGCTCCGCGAGTCGTCGAGCAGGACACTTCCAACGGCTTCCTGTTGCTCAGCGACCTGGGCACGCGCCTGTATCTGACTGAACTGCTCGCGGCGCAGGCTGCGAACGACGACACGACGATCTCCGCCCTGATGCGCGATGCGATCTCCGCCCTGGTGCAATGGCAACGTCACGGCGATGCGACCGGACTGCCGCTCTACGACGCCGCCTTGCTGCAGCGCGAACTCGCGCTGTTCCCTCAGTGGTGCGTGCAACGCGAATTCGACGTGCAATGGAGCGAAGCACAGAAGCGCGTTTGGGGCAGCGCCTGCGACACCTTGGTGGCCAGCGCGCTGGCGCAACCCCAGGTCGCCGTGCACCGCGACTACATGCCGCGTAACCTGATGGTGGGTTTACCCAATCCCGGGATCCTCGACTTCCAGGATGCCGTTTGTGGCCCGGCAAGTTACGACCCTGCCTGCCTGCTGCGCGACGCCTTCATCTCCTGGGACGAAGACCAGGAAATCGATTGGGCGGTGCGCTACTGGGAGGCCGCACGAAAAGCCGGTTTGGCGCTGAGCGACGACTTCGGCGAATTCTGGCGCCAACTCGAATGGATGGGCTTGCAGCGCCATCTGAAAGTACTGGGAATCTTCTGCCGCCTCAAGCACCGCGACGCCAAGCCCAGGTACAGCCAAGACCTGCCGCGTTTTTTCAACTACGCGCACAAGGTCGCGACACGCTATGCGCCGCTGCGGCCCCTGGTGGGCCTGCTCGAGCCGATGCTAGGCGCGCAGCGCAGCGTTGCACGCCCCTGAGCGCCGGCGCTGCTTCGCGATGCTGCGGATCACCGAGCTGCGCCTGCCGCTGGAGCACGACGAGGCGGCGCTGCGCCGCGCCATCGTTGCGCGTTTGGCAGTGGCCGATCAGGCCCTGCGCGCCTTCACCGTGTTTCGCCGCGGCTATGACGCTCGCAAGCGCAATGCGATCCATCTCGTCTACACGATTGACTGCGAACTCGCCGGTGATGACGCCAGCGAACGCCGCATCTTGGCCCAGCACGCCGATGATTCACAGTTGCGCCGCTCGCCCGATCTGCGCTACCACTTCGTTGCAAACGTTAACACCGCTGCGCGAGATAGCGGCCAGCATCGACCGCTGGTCATCGGCTTCGGCCCCTGTGGAGTGTTTGCGGCCCTCGTGCTCGCACAGATGGGGTTGGCGCCCATCGTGCTGGAGCGCGGCAAACGCGTGCGCGAGCGCACCCAGGACACCTGGGGCCTGTGGCGCCGGGGCGTGCTCGATCCCGAATCGAACGTGCAATTCGGCGAAGGCGGTGCAGGCACGTTTTCCGACGGCAAGCTGTGGAGCCAGGTCAGCGACCCACGCCACCTGTCGCGCAAGGTGCTGGACGAATTCGTCAAAGCCGGCGCGCCCGAAGAAATCCTCTTTGTGGCCAAACCGCACATCGGCACGTTCCGCCTCGTCGGGATGGTGGAGAAAATGCGCGCCGAGATCGAAGCGCTGGGGGGTGAGATTCACTTTCAGCAGCGCATCACCGACGTGTTCATCGAAGACGGCGCCATTCGCGGCGTCAGCACCGCCGGCGGTGAGCAGTGGCGCAGCGACCATGTCGTGCTCGCCCTGGGCCACAGCGCGCGCGATACGTTTGCGATGTTGCACCAGCGCGGCGTCTTCATGCAGGCCAAGCCGTTTTCGGTGGGGTTTCGCATCGAACATCCGCAGGGGCTTATCGACAAGGCACGCTTCGGCCGCAACGCCGGCCACCCCCTGCTCGGTGCTGCCGACTACCGCCTCGTCCACCACGCCGGCAACGGCCGAAGCGTGTACAGCTTTTGCATGTGCCCGGGCGGCACTGTTGTGGCGGCAACTTCCGAGGCGGGGCATGTCGTGACCAATGGCATGAGCCAGTATTCGCGCAACGAGCGCAACGCCAATGCCGGCATCGTCGTGGGCGTCACGCCGCAGGACTATCGTCAAGACGGCTGCAGCACGGGCGAAGTCCACCCCTTGGACGGCATCGCCTTCCAGCGTCAATGGGAAGCGCACGCCTTCGCGCTGGGGGGCGGAAATTACGACGCGCCGGCCCAGTTGGTCGGGGACTTCCTCGCGGCGCGGCGGTCCACCGCCCTGGGCGGCGTTTTGCCTTCTTACCAACCCGGTGTGAAGCTCACCGATCTGGGCGGATCCGTCTGCCCGAGCCTGCCGCCTTACGCGATTGCCGCGATTCGCGAGGCCTTGCCAGCGTTCGAGCGCAGCATTCCCGGATTCGCGATGCACGACGCTGTGCTCACCGGCGTCGAGACGCGCACCTCTTCGCCGTTGCGCATCGCGCGCGGCAAGAACTTCCAGAGCGTCAATACCGCCGGGCTCTACCCGGCCGGCGAAGGGGCCGGCTATGCCGGGGGCATCATGTCGGCGGCGATCGACGGCATCGAAGTCGCGCAAGCCGTAGCGCGCTCGATGCTGGGACTGCCGGAACCGGCGATCGATAGTCGCGAGGACGACGCGCTCAAGGACAGGCCGCGATCACTTGCGCCACAGACGCCGTGAGCTTTTTGCCATAGGGGACGTGCAGGAACTCGTTCGGTCCATGCGCATTGCTCTTCGGCCCGAGCACGCCGCACACCATCATTTGCGCCGCTGGAAAGCCCTGCTGCAGCATGCTCATCAAGGGGATCGTTCCGCCCTGGCCGATGTAGCCGCAGGGCGCGCCGAAGTTAGCGTGTGAGGCAGCGTTCAGCGCGTCTTCCAGCCACGGCGCGAGCGACGGCGCGTTCCAGCCTGTGGCCCCTTGCGCGCCGGCGCGGCCGTCGGCGGCAAAGGTCACGCGTGCGTTGTACGGTGCGTTGTCTTCGAGCAGGGTCTTCAGCTCGGTCGCGGCGCGGTTGCCGTCGATCAGCGGCGGCAGGCGCAGCGACAACTTGAATGCGCTGTGGGGCCGCAGCACATTTCCGGCATTGCCCAGTTCGGGGAAGCCTTCGGCGCCCGTCACCGACAAGGTGGGTTGCCAGGTGCGGCGCAGCAATGCATCGGTGGGGTCGATGGTCGTGGGCAAGGTCGCTGCGCCGTCGGCACCACAGGCCCAGGGAAAACGCTTCCAGACTTCACGACCGAGGATCTTCGCCGTGGTGCGCGCCTGTTCAACGCGTTCGGCCGGAATCTCGCAATGCAGGCTGCCGGGCAGCAGCCGGCCGGTTCGGCTGTCTTCAAGTCGATCGAGCACCTGGCGAAGGATGCGAAAGCTCGACGGAACCAGGCCGCTCGCATCGCCCGAATGCACGCCTTCGCTGAGGATTTCGACTTTCAGTACACCGCTGACCAGGCCGCGCAAGCTGGTCGTGAGCCACAACTGGTCGTAGTTACCAGCGCCGCTGTCCAGGCACACGACGAGGGCGACATTGCCCAAGCGCGGCTTCAACTGGTCGAGGTAGGCCGGCAAGTCGGGCGAGCCGCTTTCCTCGCAACTCTCGATCACGCCCACGCAACGCGGCCGGGGGATTGCCTGCGCGTCGAGCGCAGCGATTGCGGTCAGCGCCGCGTACACGGCATAACCGTCGTCGGCGCCGCCGCGGCCGTAGAGCAGGCCGTCGCGGTATTTCGGCGTCCAGGGCCCGAGGTCGCTGCGCCAGCCGCTGAATTCGGGCTGTTTGTCGAGGTGGCCGTAAAGCAAGACGGTGTCGCTGCTGGCGGCGCTGTCTGCACGCGTGGCCGGCACTTCGAAAAAGATCAGTGGCGTGCGCCCTTCGATGCGAACCACTTCGAGCCGCAGCCCGGCGATGCGCTGGCCTTCAACCCAGGTGGCAGCGTCGCGAATCACGCGCTCCAGGTAACCGTTGCGCTGCCAGTGGGCGTCAAACATCGGGCTTTTGGCTGGAATCGCGATGTAGTCAGTGATCGCCGGAACGATCTCGTTGTCCCAGGCATCGCTGGCGAAGGCCGCCAAGGCCTGCGTGGCATCGGGCAGCAGAGGCAGGGACGGGTCGCGCGCATTCATCTGAATCTCCTGTGTAGACAAGCACGAGTTTATGCCGGTGTACGCGCGTCGAGCCAGGATTGCAGCGCCGCAAACACCTCTTCGCGCTCAGGCTCGTTGAAGATTTCGTGAAAGAGAGAGGGAAACTCGCGCGCCGTCACGCTCGCCGAGGCGCCTGCCGCGAACGCCGCACTGCCGCCGGGCGCGACGCAGCGGTCGCTTCCCGCATACAGCAATAGCGTGTCAACGCGCCACGCCGGCGCCATGCGGCGCACTTGTTCGCCGGCATCGACGATGAATCGCACCAGGGCCGGGGTGACGCGGTCGTGCACCAGCGGGTCGTCGACGTAGGCGCGCACGACCGCCGGATCGCGCGAAATCCACTCGGGTTTCAAGCCATTGCTCACGGCGAGGTTTGGCGCCAATCGGACCAATACGGCCAACAACAGCTTCTGCGCTGCGCTCATTCCCGCTTCGAGCGCGGGCGACGACAAGACAAGCGCGTCGACTCTGCGCCACCACGGCGCGGGTTGTGCCATCAAGCCCTCGGCGCAGAAGCGGCCCGCGATCAGCCCGCCCATGCTGTGTCCGAGCAGCACCAAGGGTCCGCTGGTCGAGGATCGCGCGGCGTCGATGGCGCGGCCCAAGTCGTCCAGCAGGGCATCGGGTCGCGGCAAGCCGCCCGGTGCGCCCCCGCTCCTGCCGTGGCCGCGCAGGTCATGTCCGGCGACGTGCCAACCCCAGGCGTTCAAGCGCGCTGCCAAGGCTTGGTGGCGGCCGATGTGTTCACCCAATCCATGCACGATCAGCACCATGCCGCGCGCCGACGCGCAAGGCCAGTCACGCCATTGCAGGAGCACGCCATCGGCGCCGGCTGATTGCTGCGTCGTCATTGCCCGAGTTTAAGGAAGCCGGCCCATTCGCTGGTCTGCGGGCTTGCCCGATGCAAAACGCAGGCCCCGCTGCGGCACATTACAGGCTCAGCCTCGAGGAACGCCCATGAATGAATTCTTCCAAATTTCGTCGCAGCAAGGCATCGCGCATCTGATCCTGAACCGCCCGGAGCGTTTGAACACGTTGACGCCGTCGTTCTTCCCGGCGCTGCGCGACGCGGTTCATGCGCTCGCCGACGCGGGCACGACGCGGGTACTCGTCATTTCATCGACCGGCAAACACTTCAGCGCCGGCATGGCGCTCGAAGTGTTCGAGGGCAACGAGGCGATGCTCAACACCGGCAGCGCACGCTCGCGCCTGGCCTTCCAGGAGTCGCTGCGCCGTCTGGTGGATTGCTTCAGTGCCCTGGACGAAGTGCGTTTCCCAGTCATCTGCGCCGTGCAAGGCGGCTGCATCGGCGGCGCACTTGACCTGGCCAGCGCCTGCGACATTCGGGTGTGCAGCGCCGACGCGTTCTTCACCGTGCAGGAAATTCACATCGGCATGATGGCCGATGTGGGCGTGCTGCAGCGCCTGCCGAAGATCGTGCCGCAAGGCGTGGCGCGCCAGATGGCCTACACCGGCGAGCGCGTGAGCGCCGAACGCGCACTCGCCGTGGGCCTGGTCAATGCGCTGCTGCCCGACGCGCAGGCCTTGCTGACGCACGCACTGGAGCTGGCGCACAGCATCGCCGCCAAATCGCCGCTCGCCATCGCCGGCAGCAAACTCGCGCTGAACCACGCACGCGATCACGGCACCGCCGCGGCACTGCAGCAAATGGCCTTGCTGCAAAGTGCGATCTTCGATATCAACGAGATGAGCCTGGCGATCGCTGCCTGGAAAGACAAGCGCGCGGCGGAGTTCGAAGCATTGAGCGCGGTCGCGCCATTGCTCGCCGAGCCGCACCCTCGCTGAAGGCTCAGGCTCGCTCGAACTTGAATACCGCCACGCTGGCGCGCAGGTTCGGCCAGCGGCGCACGATAACGCCGTCCTGGATGCCGAAGGCATCGAGGATGCGCAAACCGCCTTTGCGCGCCAGGATCTCGAAGTCGGCGTAAGTGCCGACACGGATATTGGGCGTGTCGTACCACTGATAGGGCAGCACCTTGGTCACGGGCATGCGCCCGAGCGCGACGCTCAAGCGGTTGCGCCAATGCGCGAAATTGGGAAAGCTGACGATGCCCTGGCGCCCGACACGCGCGGTTTCACGCAGCATGTTTTCGGTGTTGCGCAGGTGTTGCAGGGTGTCGAGTTGCAGCACGACATCGAAACTCTGGTCCTCGAAAATCGCCAGCCCTTCCTCGAGATTGAGCTGGATCACGTTCACCGCGCGCCGCGTACACGCCAGCACGTTCTCGTCGAGGATTTCGATGCCGTAGCCCGTGCAGCGCCGCTGCCCTTGAAGGTAGGCCAGCAACTCGCCATTGCCGCAGCCCAGGTCGAGCACGCGCGAGCCTTCGGGCACCAGGGCGGCGATCAACTCCAAGTCGCTGCGATCGCTCACGCCGCTTCCCTCGCGATGTTGTCGAAGCAAGCGCGAAGAATGCCGTGATAGCGCGGATCGTCGAGCAGGAACGCGTCGTGCCCGTGCGGCACGTCGAGCTCGGCGTAGCTCACGTCCAATCGGTTATCGAGCAGGGCCTTGACGATCTCGCGCGAGCGTGCCGGCGAGAAGCGCCAGTCGGTCGTGAAACTGATGAGTTGGAACCTGCAGCGCGCGGCGGCGAACGCGGCACTCAGGTCGCCGCCGAACTCGACTGCAGGGTCGAAGTAATCGAGCGCGCGCGTGATGAGCAGGTAGGTGTTGGCGTCGAAATACTCGCTGAACTTGTCGCCCTGGTGGCGCAAATAGGCTTCGATCTGGAATTCGATGTCTTGCGTCGTGTAGCCCAGGGCATGCGCTTTCAGCTCGCGGCCGAACTTGGCCTCCATGGCGTCGTCGCTCAGGTAGGTGATGTGGCCGATCATGCGCGCCACCCGCAGGCCGCGGCTCGGCAAGGTGCCATGGGCCAGGTAGTGGCCGCCGTGAAAATCGGGGTCGGTGATGATGGCGCGGCGCGCGACTTCGTTGAAGGCGATGTTCTGCGCCGACAGGTTCGGCGCCGCTGCGATAGCAATGCAGTGGCGCAGGCGGCTCGGGTAGCGCAAGGCCCAACTCAGGGCCTGCATGCCGCCCAGGCTGCCGCCCATCGCGGCGGCGAGCACGTCGATGCCCAGGCGGTCCATCAATCGCGCCTGCGCGTCGACCCAGTCTTCGACCGTCACCACGGGGAAGTCTGCGCCCCAGGGTCGGCCGGTCGCCGGATTGGTCTGCATCGGCCCGGTCGAGCCGAAACAGGAACCCGGGTTGTTGACGCCGATGACGAAGAACTCGGTCGTGTCCAAAGGCTTGCCCGGCCCGACGAGGTTGTCCCACCAGCCAGCGCTGTGCGCCTGGCCCGCATAAGTGCCCGCGACGTGATGGCTGGCATTGAGGGCGTGGCACACGAGCACGGCATTGCTGCGCTGGGCATTGAGCTGGCCATAGGTCTCATAGGCCAGCGTGTAGTCGGGCAGGGCCGCACCGCTTCGCAGCAGCAGGGGCTGCGAAAAACGCTCGAACTTCACTTCGACAGGGCCAACGGAATGCATAGGCTGCAATTGCAAACTCGGTGTCGCCAAGCGGGACAGCGGGTTCTCCGTCCTGTCTTTAGCGGCATTTCTAAAGCGCTCGCAAGCCGGAACAAATCAGCGCTGGGCGGCAGTATAGAGGCGCCAGGAGCGATTGGCCCGAGGGCCGGGCGAGCCCGGCGCGACCCACAGTGCGGCGAAGGAAAGAACGGCCGAACTGAGGGCAAATCGCGGGTCTTACGGCAAGCTCGCGCAGCGCAGTGCCGACCTAATATGCCCCGTCTGACAAGGGGTGGTATGTTCGCCTGGCTGAATCGGCTCGACCAGCATTTCCCGGTGCGCTACAGCGCGTGGCTGTTGTGCGCCCTCGGTCTGGCGATCAGCGCCTTGTGCTGGCTGGCCATCGGCAGCGGGTGGCTGCCCGCACTGGGCTTTGCGTTCCTGGTGGGCTTGGGCTTTCGCGACATCCACCAGGCGCAGCGCTCGGTGTTGCGCAACTACCCCGTCATCGGGCACTTGCGCTTCTTGCTCGAGTTCATCCGGCCCGAGATCCGCCAGTACTTCATCGAAGGCGACAACGACGCCGCGCCGTTCTCGCGCCAGCAGCGATCGCTCGTCTACCAGCGCTCCAAAGGCGACTCCGACAAGCGGCCCTTCGGCACCCAACTCGACGTGGGTGCACAGGGCTACGAATGGATCAATCACTCGCTCGTTCCGACCCGCCTGGACGCGCACGATTTCCGCGTGCTGGTCGGACCGAAGCGTGCCCAGCCCTATAGCGCGAGTGTGTTCAATATCTCGGCAATGAGTTTCGGCGCGCTCAGCGCCAATGCCATCCTGGCGCTCAACGCCGGCGCGCGCCTGGGCCGGTTCGCGCACGATACGGGCGAGGGCAGCATCAGCCGCTACCACCGCGAAAACGGCGGTGACCTGATCTGGGAAGTGGGTTCGGGCTACTTCGGCTGCCGCAATCACGACGGGTCGTTCAATGCCGAGCGCTTTGCGCGAAACGCCTGCGAACCTCAGGTCAAGATGATCGAACTCAAGCTCAGCCAGGGCGCCAAGCCGGGCCACGGCGGCGTCTTGCCGGGCCCGAAGGTGACGCTGGAGATCGCTGCCGCGCGTGGCGTTCCCATGGGCCAGGATTGCCTCTCGCCGGCGCGCCACAGTGCCTTCGAGACCCCGCTGGAAATGCTTCGGTTCATCGAACGCCTGCGCGGGCTGTCGGGGGATAAGCCCACCGGCTTCAAGCTGTGCATCGGCCACCCCTGGGAATGGTTCGCGATCGCCAAGGCGATGCTGGAGACGGGCATCACGCCCGATTTCATCGTCGTCGATGGCGCCGAAGGCGGCACCGGCGCCGCGCCGCTGGAATTCACCGATCACGTCGGCGCGCCACTGCAAGAGGGTTTGCTGCTGGTGCACAACACCCTGGTGGGTTTGAATCTTCGCGACAAGGTCCGGCTTGGCTGTGCCGGCAAAGTGGTCAGCGCTTTCGACATCGCACGCATGATGGCGCTGGGCGCGGACTGGTGCAATTCGGCGCGTGGCTTCATGTTCGCTCTGGGCTGCATTCAAGCCCAGCATTGCCACACGGGGCATTGCCCAACGGGCGTGACGACGCAAGACGCGCTGCGCCAGAAAGCGCTCGTCGTGCCGACGAAGACCGAACGCGTCTACCAGTTTCACGACAACACGCTCAAGGCGCTTAAAGAGCTGGTGCAAGCCGCTGGATTGCATCACCCCGGGCAAATCAGCGCCTCGCACATCGTGCGGCGAACCTCGGACCATGGCGTGAAGCTGCTCGCCAATTTACTGCCATTTGTTGCGCCGGGTGCCCTGCTGGCCGGAAATGCACCGCAGCAAGTGTTCAAGGTCTATTGGCCGATGGCGCAGGCTGCGAGCTTCAGCGTCGCCGGCAGCGCACGCCTGGCCGCCTGAGGGTCAGTTCCCGCGCCCTGCCCCCCACCCCCGCGTTTCGGGGGTGGGCTTATTCCCTCGCAGGCGAACAATGGAGCGCTCACCGCCCCTCCTGCCCCAGCCCCAGCGTCAGCCGTCGCCCCGCGCCATGCATCGCCTGCTGTTGCTCCTGAACGATCCGATAGCCGGCGAGCACCTGCGCGGGGTGATCGCCGATATGCCGGACATGGAGGTGTCAGGTCTGACCGTCAGCCTGCCCCAGGCGATGCGCAGCATGAAAATCTGCCCGCCCGACCTGGTGCTGGTGGACTGGCAGGTCAATCGAGCAGACTTCGAGCATCTGCTCGAAGAGCTGGTCACCCTGCCGCGCGATTCGCGTCCCTCGGTGCTGGTCGGAACCTTGTCGCTCGATGACCCCGAGTTGATGGAGGCGATTGCCCAGGGCGCCGACGGCTATTACCTGCATGGCAGTTCGTCCGAGATTTTGCGGGGCGCGATCCTCCAGGTGCTCGCCGGCGAGTCGCCGATGGCCCCGCACATTGCGCGCCGGGCCAAGCTGCTCCTCAATGCCGCAGTCCGTGCAGGCATCGGCCTGGGCGGCAACGCGCGCGCCGCATTGCGCCTGGACGAGGCGCAAATGCGCATGCTCGAGCGCATCGGCGACGGCTACCTGGTGCGCGAAATCGCCCGCGAATGGCGCACCACAGAGCACGATATCGGCCTGGGCATCCGCATGCTGTACCGCAAGCTGCAGTTCGACCACCGCGCCGCCGGCAAGGCAGGCCAGCTGAACTGATTCGGTTCTGATTCGGTCGGATCGTTCGCCCTCCGGCCACCCGGTTGACCAGCGGGCCCAAGGGCGGTTCCTACGCGGGGGGGGCGCTCTCGAGGAAACTTTGCCGCACCACGAGCTTGTCGGACAGGCGCATCAGGTTCGGGTAAGCGGCGCGCCAGGCAATATCGGGAAAACGAAAGTCCAGGTAGCCCAGCGCACAGCCCACGGCGATGTCGGCCAGCGTCAGGTGGGTTCCGCAGCACCAGGCGCGCTCGCCCAACGTGGTGCTCATCGAGGCCAATGATGCCTGGACGCGGCTCATTTGACGAGCGATCCAGGCGCTGCTGCGCTGCTCGGCGCTGCGGCCCGGCCAGGTGGCCTCGAGGCGCGCCAGGATCGCGGCGTCCACAACGCCGTCGGCCAGCGCCTCCCAGGTGCGCACCTCGGTGCGCTCGCGGTTCGACTCGGGAATCAGGCGTGCCACGGGCGAGCGCGTATCGAGGTACTCGACGATGACGCGCGAGTCGAACACCGCTTCGCGGCCTTCGAGCACCAGGCAAGGCACCTTGCCCAGCGGGTTCAGCGGCAGGATCGCGTCGCTGCCCCAGACGTCTTGGATTTCAAACTGATAGTCGAGTTTTTTTTCGGCCATCACGATGCGTACTTTGCGCACGTAAGGGCTGGTCAACGAACCGATCAGTTTCATGGAATTTATCTTGTGTCCCTGGTGCAACTCATTCTAGCGAACGCTTGCGCGGCCAGCCAGGCTGCTAGAGTCAGGTCACGATCGACATTGCCGCGGCGCGCGAACTCGCCGCGGGACCACAGCGACTTGGCCGCCATCAATCCCATTGCAATTCGCGACCACCAGCTGAGGGTGCAGTTCACCGGTTCGGGTAGCGAGTACTTCCGCATCTGGATCGTCAACTTGGCTCTGGTGCTGGTGACCCTGGGCATCTACTTCCCCTGGGCCAAGGTCCGCAGGCTGCGTTACTTCTACGGCCGCACCGAGATCGCTGGGGCGCCGCTGGACTTTCACGGCGACCCGAAGAAGATGCTGCGTGGCTACGCGCTGACCGGGACCCTGGTGCTGCTGTATTCGGTCGCCGGGAATTTTTCGGCGACGGCCGGCCTTGTCGCGTTCATACTGATCGCAGCGCTGTGGCCGGCACTGTTCAAGTCTTCGCTGCAGTTCCGAATGGCCAATACGAGCTGGCGCGGGCTGCGGTTTCGCTTCACCGGTCCTGTGGCGGGCGCCTACAAAGCCATGGTCCCCCTGTTCGTGCCCGGCATCCTGGTCCTGGGCGGGGTGATCTTCGTGCCCGACGAAACCAAGCCGCCCTCCTGGTATTTCGCCTTCCTGGGCGGGGTGATCGGCGCCATGATGCTGGCGGCGCCTTGGTTGTGGTGGAATCTGAAAAGCTATCAGCACAACCACTACGCATTTGCCCAGCAGCAGACCGAATTGCGCAGCACGGTGGGTGCCTTCTACCTCGTGTTCCTCAAGACACTGGGTGTGATGTTGCTCGCCATCGCGGCGCTGGCGGGTGTGCTGTTCTCGCTCGGCGCCCTGACGGGTCTATCTGGGCCGCCTGGGCCGGGTGCATTCGGCGCCGCTTTCATTGCCATCGCCGTGGGTGTGCTGGGCGGTGTCCTTGTCGTTCAGTTCCTGCCGCGCCCGTACTTCACGTCGCGCATGCAGAATCTTCTTTGGTCGCGCACCGGCAATTCGTCGATGCGATTTCGCAGCCGCCTCGAGTTCACTGCCTTGCTCGGTTTGACGGTGAAAAACTGGCTGCTGATGGTGCTGACGCTCGGCCTGTACTGGCCCTTCGCCGCGATCGCGCTGGCGCGCATGCGCTTGCAAGCTGTAAGCCTGACCTCGCGAGTCGACCCCGAGTCCTTGATCGACCGCGCGCGCGCCCAGCAAGGCGAAGCGGCCGGCGACGCTGCGGCCGACTTGCTTGGGCTGGACATCGGTCTCTGAGCGCGCTCAGTCGTTCTCAGGCGTGCCGCTGACTGCCTGATCGAGCCCGCTCCAGAGCCCATGCGCGAGCGCATCGCCCCAGAGCCGCACGAGTCCGCCAGCACACTCGCTGCCGAGTATTTCGACGGTCAAAGTGCGCGCACCCATGCGGTCGAGCTGAGCTGGTCGGGGCCGACCCTGCACATCCTGGGCGAGGCGATCGCGCTGGACATCGCTGCGGCCGATATTCGCTGGTCTGAGCGCACCCGCCACGGCCCGCGGGTTGCGCATCTGGCCGGCGGCGGTGCGTTGCATTGCCGCGACGCGCCGGCCTGCGATGCGTGGCTGCGCGCGGCGGGCCACGCCGATTCCCCGGTCGTGCATGCTCAGCAAAGCTGGCCCTGGGTGCTGGCCAGCGTCGCTGGATTGGCCTTGCTGTTGACGGCGATGGCCTTGTGGGGCGTGCCTTGGCTGAGCCGCGCGGCCGTGCTTGCGGTTCCGCACAGCGTTGACAAAGGACTCGGCGAGGCCACGCTCGCGACGCTCGACCGACACATCACCCAGCGCAGCGCGCTGGACGCTGTGCAGCAGCAGCGCGTGCGGGAAGCCTTCGCGATGGTGGTTGCGGCACAACCCGCCGGCAGCGTGCCGGCGCACGAACTGGTCTTTCGGCGCGCTCGCGACGGCAACGGCATCGGCGCGAATGCATTTGCCTTGCCCGGTGGCACCGTGGTCATGACTGACGCACTGGTGGTTCTGTTCGAAGCCGATCCGGCTGTGCTGAGCGGCGTGCTGGCGCACGAACTCGGCCATGTTCAGCATCGCCACGGTCTGCGCATGGTGGTGCAAGCCAGCCTGATCGGTTTGCTCTCGAGCGTCGTGCTCGGTGACTTCAGCAGCCTTCTCGCCGCCGCGCCGGTGGTATTGGGTCAGGCGAGTTATTCACGCGACGCGGAGCGCGAGGCCGACGCGTTTTGCGCGGCGTTTCTGAAGGCCTCGGGGGTGTCGCCGGCCGTGATGATCGAATTGTTCGAGCGTCTGAGCGCCGCGCGCGCGAATCGCTCGACCAGCCAGGACGCCAAGGACAGCGGCGACGCGAACCAGGCGGGCCGTGCCAGGGGACGCGCGACTGCCGACGCCGCGGCGGCGTGGCTGGGCATCGCCATTGCCTCGCATCCTGCGGACAGCGAGCGCATCGAATTCTTTCGCCGCGCGGCAGCTGAGGCCGGACACGAAGGCTCCTGAGGAGCGTTTGTGCCTGCCGAAGGGCCGGGACTCTGGCCCGGCGCGGCCTGCAAGGCTGAGGCCGGACACAAAGGCTCCTGAGGAGCGTTTGTGCCTGCCGAAGGGCCGGGACTCTGGCCCGGCGCGGCCTGCAAGGCTGGGGCGCCATGATGCGGCCATAGCGTCAGGGCCACGCCGCCATGGCGTGTTTACGGCTGCTGCGCATCGCCCGCGTCTTCAGGGCCACCCAGCACCGTTGCGCTGGGCGCGCGCGGAATCGACGCCAGGCTGTGCGAGGTCAATCGGCTCTTCGCCGCGCCTGGCACCAATCGTGCGATAACGTGGCCGCGGCGCATGACCACGACCTCCTCGCCGGTGCTTACCTGATCGATCAACTCTGCGAGGCGGCTCTTCGCCTCGGGAATCGTCACGCAGATCATGGGTCGTCCTCCTGGGATTTCAGAAATTAGCGAGCGCCGCGGCGTCACTTGGTGCCGAACAAACGGTCCCCTGCGTCGCCCAATCCCGGCAAGATATAGCCGTGATCATTGAGTTCGCGGTCGATCGCCGCGGTGTAGACCGGCACGTCGGGGTGCGCGGCGCCAAAATGTTTCAGACCTTCGGGCGCGGCGAGCAGGCAGACGAAGCGTATCGACTTGGGCCGCGTCTCTTTCAGGCGGTCGACGGCTGCGACCGCCGAATTGCCGGTGGCGAGCATCGGGTCGAGCACGATCACGTCGCGTTCGTGCATGTCGTGCGGCATCTTGAAGTAGTACTCCACCGCAACCAGTGTCTTTGGGTCGCGGTACAGCCCGACATGGCCGATGCGCGCGCCCGGCACGACGTGCAGCATGCCGTCGAGCAAACCCGCGCCGGCGCGCATGATGCTGACGAACACGGTTTTCTTGCCGTCGATCACGGGAGCCTTCATGGCTTCGAGTGGTGTTTCGATGTCGATCAATTGGGTCGGCATGTCGCGCGTGACCTCGTAGGCCATCAACATGCTGATCTCGCCCAACAGGCGGCGAAAGCTGTTCGTGCTGCTGTCCTTTTGCCGCATCAGGGTGAGCTTGTGCTGGATCAGCGGATGGGTGAGGTGATGCACTCGAGGGCTCATTCTTGGCCTGCCTTTGCTGCGCTCTTTCAGAATACCGTGGCGTCGCTGTCGATCTGCAAGGGCGAGGAAGCGTCGGCGCGCAGTTCGCGCGCAATCTCGCGCCCCGCGGCCCAGGTGCCGCCTTCGAGCACGCACGCCAGTGGCAGATCGAGCCGACCCAGGCGTGAACGCAACCGGGTCGCGACCTCGTCGAGCAGGCCGAGCGTCAGGGCGCGCCATTCGACGACGAACGGATCGCCCGCCCGGTAGCGCCGCTCGGCATAGGACGCTTCGCGCGGCACGATGACTCCGGCGTCAAGAAACAGGCCGCCGTTGCGATACTCGGGCAGGCCCGTCAGCGCATCGAGTTCGGTGATGCTGATGCCGGCCCATTCGAACGGCTCGACCAGCGAATACACCAGCCACTGGCTGAGCTTGTGAAACGGCACCCAACCTTGGCTCTCGCCCTCGCCTCCGGCCAGGGGATGCCGCCAGCAGTCACCGAGCGGCTCGCCGCGCAGGCGGTTGTCGGACGGCCAAATCGCACTGAAGTGATCGAGCAGGGCGTGCAGCACGCGCCCAGCCGCGACGCGGTGGTTGCGGCCATGATGCGTCAATGCATCGAACAATCCGCCCGGCCGACCCTCGCCCCCGAAGACGAGCGGCTGCGATTGCAGGGTCTCGCCGAGGCGGCGCAACAGCGCGGCGCGGCCTTGCAAGCCGACCAGCGGATTGGCGTCGCTCGCCTGAAACAGCTCGGCCAGGCGCGCCGCATCGAGGCGTTTCAGCGCGGCTGCGTCGACCCGGTACGGATCGCCCGGATCGGAGGAAAACTGTCCGCCCATGAAGGCGTGAAAACTCGCCACAGCCAGGCCTTCCGAGCGAGGGTGACTCGCGCCTCCCGGTGCTTCCACGTAGCGCCAACGCGTGCCCGCACCCGCGTCGAGCAACACGCTCAGCACGGTCAGGTCGATGCGCGCACGCGCCTGTGCCGCCGACGTTCGACCGGCGAGCGCTGCATCGAGTTGCGCTTTGCGGTCCACGCCGCCCGCCTCGAAATGCCGCCAGCGGCTGTGATAGGGAATGTCCAGGGCCGGATAACGCGCGCGAGTCAGCGCTTCGACGCGATCGACGACGCCCTCCAACTTGTCGCGCGCCAAGCTGAAATGTGTGGAGCGGCCTTCGTCCACGGCGCGAGTGATATTGGCGCAGCGCTGCCGAATGGTCGCGGCTGTGCGCAACGCTGCCAGCGCTTCAGGCAAGGCCGCGCCCCTTGGTCCGCGTGAGTTGCGCGGCATCGGGCACCTGGGCGTCGGTGAAGTAGCCCGCAGCGATCTTGGCGTCAATTTCGACGCGCGCATCCGCCGGGATCAAGGCGTCTGGAATCTTGATGCGCTCAATCACCTCGATGCCGCTGCCGGTGATGGCGTCGAACTTGTCATTGCTCATCGACACCAGGCGGTGGATCTTCGTGATGCCCAGCCAGTGCAGCACATCGGGCATCAACTCCTGGAAGCGCATGTCCTGCACGCCGGCGACGCATTCGGTGCGCAGGAAATACTTGTCGGCGCTGTCGCCGCCGAGTTGGCGCTTGCGCGCGTTGTAGACGAGAAACTTGGTGACTTCGCCCAATGCACGCCCTTCCTTGCGGCTGTAGGCGATCAGGCCGACTCCGCCCTGCTGCGCGCCCTTGATGCACTCTTCGATCGCATGCGTCAGGTAGGGGCGGCAGGTGCAGATGTCGGAGCCGAATACGTCCGAGCCGTTGCATTCGTCGTGCACGCGCGCCGTCAGCGTGACCTCGGGACGGGCCAGGTCGGCAGGGTCGCCGAAGATGTACAGCGTCTGGCCGCCGATGGGCGGCAGGAACACCTCGATGTCGCTGCGCGTCACGAGTTCGGGGTACATACCGCCGGTTTCTTCGAACAGGCTGCGCCGCAGATCCGCCTCGCTGACCTTGAAGCGTTTCGCGACGCCGGGCAGCCACCAGACGGGTTCGATCGCGGCCTTGGTGACCACAGCCGAGCTGTCGTCGAGCAAAACCTTGCCATCGGCGTGCAGGCGCCCGAAGGCCATCGCCTGGCGGATCTCAGGCAGGTGCACGCGCGCTTGCGTGACGGCAATCGTCGGGCGGATGTCGTAACCCTTGTCGATGTGATCGGCAAAGACTTCGGCCACCAAGGCACCCCAGGGGTCGATCGAAACCATCTTGCTGGCGTCGCCCCACGCCGCATAGGGGCCGAAGCGGTGCGTCGGCGCCGTGTTCGTCAGGTCGGCGCGGTGCCCTTTTTCCAGGGTGCCCGCCGCCACCGCGAGCGCCCGGTACACGCCGTAGGAGCCCGAATGCGTGCCGATCACGTTGCGCTGGCTGCGGTTGCCCGTCGAGCCGACCACGGGCCCGCGCTGTGCCGCGCTGGCGGCGCCCCAGCGCAGCGGCGGCGCGCCCGACGCACCCTGCTGGCCGGGGTGCGACGTGAGGCGAATGTGTTTGCTCGGGCTGGGCGTTTCAGTGGGCATCGTGCCTCCTGCGCACAGGAGTTCGTGGCAGGCCGCGAAGGATACGCGCAATCGCGGCGCGCGCGAGGGCAGGGCCAGAAGTGCCGGTTCGACGCGCCGCATAAAATCGTCAGCACTTCTCAAAGTCTGCGCTGAGCAACGCCGGCCTGACCCTGCCCCGATGAACTCCTCCCCCTTGCCAGAGCCTTCGGCGCTGTTGCCGCTGTTGACGCTGTCGCCGCTGTCGGCCCTCTCGCCCTTGGACGGCCGCTACGCCGCCAAAGTCGCCGCCTTGCGGCCCTGGTTGTCCGAATACGGCCTGATGCGCTGCCGTGTGCAGGTCGAGGTCGAATGGTTCGTCGCCTTGTCGGAGGCGGGCTTTGCAGAATTCAAGCCCTTGTCGAGCACTGCGCGGGAGACCTTGCGCGGCCTGGTGCAGGGGTTTTCGCAGGCCGACGCGCAGGTGATCAAGGACATCGAACGCAGCACCAACCACGACGTGAAGGCCGTCGAATACTGGCTGAAGAATCAGTTTGCCGGGGCGCCGGAGTTGCTCGCAGTTCAGGAGTTCGTGCACTTCGCCTGCACCAGCGAAGACATCAACAACACCAGCCACGCCCTGATGTTGAAGGCGGCGCGCGAGCAGGTGTTGTTGCCCGCGCTCGAGCGCCTCGTCGCCCAACTCTGCACGATGGCCCGCGCCCAGGCGGGCGTGGCCATGCTCAGCCGCACCCACGGCCAGAGTGCTTCGCCCACGACCCTGGGCAAGGAAATCGCGAACGTTGCGGCGCGCTTGGGCCAGGCGCGCACGCGCATCGCCGAGGTCAAATTGCTGGCGAAGATGAACGGTGCCGTGGGCAACTACAACGCCCACCTCGCTGCCTGTCCCGGCTTTGACTGGGAAGCGTTTTCGCGCCGCATCGTCGAGCAGCGGCTCGGCCTGGCGTTCAATCCCTACACCACCCAGATCGAACCGCACGACGCCCTGGCCGAACTGTTCGACGCCCTGGCGCGCTGCAACACCATCCTCATCGACTGGGCGCGCGATGTGTGGGGCTATGTCAGCCTGGGCTACTTCAGGCAGCGACTGGCGCCGGGCGAAACCGGATCGTCGACGATGCCGCACAAGGTGAACCCGATCGACTTCGAAAACGCCGAAGGCAACTTCGGGCTGGCGAACGCGCTGTTGACACACATGAGCCAAAAGCTGCCGATCAGCCGCTGGCAGCGCGACCTGAGCGACAGCACGGTGCTGCGCAATATGGGTGTGGCGCTCGGCCACGCCCTGCTCGGCTATGACTCGCTGGCGCGCGGCCTGGACAAGCTCGAAGTGAATCATCAGGCCCTGAGCGACGATCTCGACACAGCGTGGGAAGTGTTGGCCGAGCCGATACAGACCGTGATGCGCCGCTACCAGGTGCCCCAGGCTTACGAGCGGCTCAAGGAAATGACACGCGGCAAGGCCATCACGCGCGAAGCGCTGCACGCCTTCATCGCGACGCTGGAAATTCCCCAGATCGAGCGCGACCGGCTGCTCGCCCTGACTCCGGCGAATTACACCGGCCTGGCCTCGACGCTGGCGCGCCGCATATGAGCAATGCGACGGACCGGACGAACTGCCATTTCGCCGAACAACTCGCGCACGCCGAGAAACTCAATCGTTCCTTGCTGTGCGTCGGGCTGGACCCCGACCCGGCGCGCTTTCCGGCCGGCATGCGCGGCGATCCGACGTGCATCTTCGAGTTCTGCCGACAAATCGTCGACGCGACGCACGACTTGGCGATCGCCTTCAAGCCGCAGATCGCCTACTTCGCTGCGCAGCGCGCCGAAGACCAGCTCGAGCGACTGATCGCGCACATTCACGCCATGGCACCCGAGGTGCCGGTGATCCTGGATGCGAAACGCGGCGACATCGGCAGCACCGCGCAGCAGTACGCGCGCGAAGCCTTCGAGCGTTACGGCGCCGACGCGGTGACGCTGTCGCCCTTCATGGGCTTCGATTCGATCGAGCCCTATCTGCAATATCCCGGCAAGGGTTTGTTCCTGCTGTGTCGCACCTCCAACCCTGGGGGCGCGGACCTGCAGGCGCAGCGGCTCGCCGGCGGTGACATGCTCTTCGAACACATCGCGCGCCTGGCCAGCGGAACCTGGAATCGCAATCGCCAGCTGGGCTTGGTGGTGGGTGCAAACTTCCCGGCGGAACTGAAGCGCGTGCGCGACTTGGCGGCGAACCTGCCCTTGTTGATTCCCGGCGTCGGTGCGCAGGGCGGTGACGCCGGCGCGACGGTGCGCGCTGCGTGGCGCGGGGAAAACGGCCAGACCGTTGCACCCATCGTCGTCAACTCAGCGCGCGCCATCATCTATGCGAGCAGCGGCGCCGATTTTGCAGCTGCCGCACGGCGCGCGGCGCTCGAGGCCAGACAGGCACTGAATGCTGGTCGCGCCACTGCCTGACGCAGGCAGCGGGCCTTGAATTGCAAAGTCCGAGCGCCATCTTGCCAGCGCGGTAGCATGCCCGCGTCGATCCCTGAGGAGTGTTCATGTTTGCAAGAACCTGGTTGGTCGCCGTCGCGCTGGCAAGCTCGCTCGGATTGCACGGCTGCGGCTACAACGATTTCCAGCGCCTCGATGAGCAGGTCAAGGCCGCTTGGTCCGAGGTGCTGAACCAGTATCAGCGGCGCGCCGACTTGATTCCCAACATCGTCGCCACGGTCAAGGGCGAAACGAGTTTCGAACAGGAGACCTTGACCAAGGTGATCGAGGCGCGCGCTTCAGCCACGAGCATCAAGGCCACGCCCGAGTTGATCGACAACCCCGCGGCGTTCGACAAATTCCAGAAGGCGCAAGGCGAGTTGAGCGGTGCGCTGTCACGCTTATTGGTCACGGTCGAGCAATACCCGAACCTGAAAGCGAACCAGGCCTTCCAGGACCTGCGCGTGCAGCTCGAAGGCACGGAGAACCGCATCACCGTCGCCCGCAATCGTTATATCAAGGCCGTTGCCGACTACAACGTGCTGACGCGCACCTTCCCGAGCAACCTGACGGCCATGCTCTTCAGCTACGCCGGAAAGCCCAGCTTCACGGTGCAAAACGAAGCGCAAATCTCGGTGCCGCCAGCGGTGAGTTTCGACAAAGCGGCGTCGAAGTAAGGCGCAACACTTGTCACCGCAAGGCCGTTTCGGCGCCTGGGTCGCGCAGACAGGACTGCGGGCTGTCGCGGCGCGCCGCTGGCTGGCCGCAATCGTCGCCTCAATATGCCTGGGTGCCTCCGGCGCCGCGGCGGGGCAAGGCGTTTTGCCCGTGCCGCCGCTCAGTGGCCGCGTGATCGACCAGACCGCAACGCTCAGCCCCGCACAGCAACAGGCGCTCGAAGCGAAACTCGCGGCGTTCGAATCGCGCCGCGGCTCCCAGTTGGTGGTGCTGATCGTGTCCAGCACGGCGCCCGAGGACATCGCGGCTTACGCGCAGCGCATCGCCGAAACCTGGAAGATCGGCCGGCCCGAAGTCGGAGACGGGCTGTTGATCGTCGTCGCGAAGGACGACCGGCGCGTCAACATCCAGACCGCCAAGGCGTTGGAAGGCGCGGTGCCCGACCTGGCGGCACGTCAAATCATCGACACGGCGCTGCGCCCGGCGTTTCGTGCCGGCGACTACGCCGGTGGACTGCATTTGGCCATCGACGCCTTGATCGCGCGCATCGAGGGCGAGTCCCTGCCGGCTGTGCAGACGCGTCAAGGCGCGCCGGGCGGTCCGTTCGCAGGCTTGTTCGGTGACTGGCAATTGAGCGAGCTGCTGATCTTCGCCTTCGTCGCACTGCCCATCGTCGCAGGCATCACGCGGCGCTGGTTCGGCCGCGGCTTGGGGTCCCTGGTCAGCGGTGTCGCCACCGGCACGCTCGCCTGGTGGGTCAGCCACATCACATTCGTTGCCGTCCTGGGTGGGCTCGTCGGCCTGCTGTTTGGCCTGTTCGCCGGTGCGTCGCGCTCGCTGCGCAGCGGTGGGCACCACGGCGCTTGGGGCGGCGGGTTCAGCGGCGGCGGGGGCGGCGGTTTTTCATCGGGCGGCGGAGGTTTTTCCTCGGGTGGCGGGGGCGACTTCGGCGGCGGTGGCGCTTCGGGGGACTGGTGAATGAAGTCGAAGGATCGATGAACAAGCTGCTGCGAATTCTCAAACACCGCTGGGTCGACGAGCGCGACGTGCGGCGCGCACTCGGCGCGCAAGGCCTCGCGCGACTCCAGGCGCGCGTGCACGCCAGCGAAAAGCGGCACAGCGGCGAAATCCGCCTGTGCATCGAGGCGGGATTGCCCTCGAGTTATCTGTGGCGCAATGCGAATGCGCGCGAACGCGCCGTCGCGATGTTCGGCAAATTGCGCGTATGGGACACTGAATTCAACAACGGCGTGCTGATCTATCTGCTGCTGGCCGAACACGCCATCGAAATCGTCGCCGACCGCGGCCTGAACCGGCATGTCGATGCACCACAGTGGCAACGCATCATGGAAGCGATGCGCCGGTCGTTCCGCGCAGGTCAGTTCGAAGCCGGACTGAACGAAGCGATCACCGCCGTCGACGCCTTATTGGTGCAGCACTTCGCGCTCGGCGAAGGGCAGGCGAACCTGAACGAGTTGCCCGATGCGCCGCACTTGATGCAGTGACCCGGGTTTCAGGCTGGCCGCGCGTCTTCCTCGCGTCGAAACGCGCTGGTCGCAGATTCCCGCCAGTGCTGAGCGCACCAGCGGGCGACGGCGCCGTGCTGCGCCGCGTCGAGGTGCAGGCCGAGTTTGCTGCGCCGCCACAGCACGTCCTCGGGGCAGCGTGCCCATTCGGTTCGGCGCAGGAAATCGAGTTCGGCCTCAAACAGGCCGGGTGCCACTTCAGCGCCGAGCTCGCCCTGGCCAAGCAGGGCCTCAACGCGCGAACCGTAGGCGCGCGCCAGGCGCAGGCACAGCGCGCTGGGCAGGTCCGAATGACGCAAGGCCAGGGCCTGCACGAAGCGCGTGAAATCGGTGTCGGGGCGCAGCGGTTTCCCGATCCACGCCGAAAGTTCGCCGCCGGGCAGCAGGGCGCTCATCGTCCAGGCGCCGCGCGGCGCGGCCAGTGGCGCCTGCAGGAGATCAGCGGCTTCTTCGGCGAGCTTGCGAAACGTCGTGATCTTGCCGCCCCATACCGTCAGCAGCGGGGCCGGGCGCGCGCTCCCGCCTGGGCGGTGGTCATGGGCTGCGCCTGGGCCGGCGTCGGCCGGCGCCGGCGGCCAGTCGAGTTCGAGCAGATAGTCGCGTGAGACCGACGAGGGCGCGGCCGAAGGCTCGCCCGGTTCGTCATCGAGCAAGGGCCGAACGCCCGAGTAGCTCCACACCACGTCGCTCGGCGCTACGGCGCGCTCGAAGTAGCGGCTCGCCTGTTCGCACAGGTACTTGGTTTCGGCAGCGTCGATGCGCGCATGGCCGATGTCGCCGAAGTGTTCGACGTCGGTCGTGCCGATCAGGGTGAATCGTCCCTCGTAGGGGATCGCGAAGATGATGCGCTTGTCGGGGTTCTGGAAGATGTAGGCGTGCTCGTGCTCGAATATTCGCGGCACGACGATATGGCTGCCCTTCACCAGGCGCAGCGACTTGAGCCTGGGCAGATGCACTTGTTCAGTCAGGAACTGTGCAGCCCACGGGCCAGTGGCGTTGACGAGAGCGCGGGCGTTGACCTGCATGACCTGGTCGGCGCTGCTGCGCAACTCGATGCGCCAGCGCCCGGCATCGCGCCGGGCGTCGGTGCAGGCCCAGCGCGTCAGCACGGTCGCGCCGCGCGCCGCGGCGTCCAGCGCATTGAGCACGACCAGGCGCGCGTCGTCGACCCAGCCGTCGGAATAGACGAAGCCGCGCGTGAACTCGGGCTTGAGCGCCCTTCCGGCCGGATGCGTGCGCAAATCGATTCCGCTCGAACCCGGCAGCACGTCGCGGTGCGCCAGGTGGTCATACAGGAACAACCCGGCACGAATCATCCACGCGGCTCGCATGCCGGGGTTGTGCGGCATCACGAAACGCAAGGGCCGCATGATGTGCGGCGCGCACTTGAGCAAGACTTCGCGCTCGGCGAGCGATTTGCGCACCAGAGCGAACTCGAATTGCTCGAGGTAACGCAAGCCGCCATGGATCAGCTTGGTTGACGCCGACGAGGTGTGCGACGCCAGGTCGTCCTTCTCGACCAGGATGACGGCCAGGCCCCGGCCGGCGAGGTCGCGCGCGATGCCCGCGCCATTGATGCCCCCGCCCACGACCAGAACGTCGCAGGCATGCGCAGCGCCGTCAATGGCGCCGGGTGTGGGGGTGGCTGAGGTGAAATCCAACGACAGTCTCCGAGATCGCCCGCCCCGGCCGAGAAGCGCGGTGCTGGATTCAAGCTCTGTGCGAGTGCAGTGGCTGCGAATGTATTCGCTTGATTTTCGCCCTGTGCCATCGTTAACCCGGCAGCATGCGCGACCCCGATGTGCATGAATTCGACGTCGCGCGCCAGCGCCGGGGCGAACTGAGCCAAACTCGGCCCAACGCGAATCGAGCGCAGCAGGAGTCCATGCCATGCCCAGCCACATTCTCGCCCTCGACCAGGGCACTTCGAGCTCGCGCAGCATCGTGTTCGACGCGGGCGGGCGCATCGTCGCGATGGCGCAGCGCGAGTTCCGGCAGATCTATCCACAGCCCGGCTGGGTGGAACACGATCCGGCGGAGATCTGGCAGACCCAGCTCGCGACCGCGCGCGAAGCGCTCGCCAAGGCAGGGCTTGCCGCCCGCGACATCGCCTCGATAGGCATCACCAACCAGCGCGAAACGACCTTGTTGTGGAATCGCCGCAGCGGTGCACCCGTTTACAACGCCATCGTCTGGCAGGACCGACGCTCCGAGCCGACCTGCGCCGCACTGCGTGCGCAAGGCCTCGAAGGCTTGTTCCGCGAAAAGACCGGCCTCATCATCGACGCCTATTTCTCCGGCACCAAGCTGAAGTGGATCTTCGACAACGTGAGCGGCGCGCGCGCAGCGGCGCAACGCGGCGAACTGGCATTCGGCACCGTCGACACCTGGCTGATGTGGCAACTCACGGGCGGCGCGGCGGCGGCCACGCGTGCGCAGGCGGTGCACGCGACCGACGTGAGCAATGCCTCGCGCACCCTGCTGCTGAACGTGCGCAGCAATCAGTGGGACGATGAACTGCTGAACCTGCTCGGCGTTCCCCACGAAGTACTGCCTGCGGTGCACCCGTCGAGCCATGTCTACGGTCACAGCCAGGCCGAACTGCTGGGCGCGTCGCTGCCGATCGGCGGCGTCGCCGGCGACCAGCAAAGCGCCTTGTTCGGCCAGGCGTGTTTCAAGCCCGGCCTGGCGAAAAACACCTACGGCACCGGCTGCTTCATGCTCATGCACACCGGCTCACAGTTCCAGACCAGTGCCAATGGACTGATCACGACGAGCGCCGCGCAAACGAGCGCGACCCCCGAATTCGCCCTCGAAGGCGGTGTCTTCATCGGCGGCGCCGTCGTGCAATGGCTGCGCGACGGCCTGCGTGCTTTTCCTAGCAGCGGCGAAGTCGAGGCACTCGCGCAAAGCGTAGCCGACAGCGGCGGCGTGATCTTCGTGCCGGCTTTCACCGGCCTGGGCGCGCCGTATTGGAAGGCCGGCGCGCGCGGCGCCATCCTCGGCCTGACGCGCGGCAGCACGCTGGCGCACATCGCGCGCGCGGCGCTGGAAAGCATCGCCTACCAGAGCGCCGCGCTGCTGCTGGCGATGAGCCGCGACGCGGTCGCAGCCGGCGGCGCGCCGGTGGCTGAATTGCGCGTCGACGGCGGGGCCTGCGTGAACGATCTGTTGATGCAGTTCCAGGCCGATTTGCTGGGCATTCCCGTCGTGCGCCCGCAAGTCATCGAGACCACGGCGCTCGGCGCGGCCTACCTCGCCGGGTTGAGCTGCGGCCTGTTCAAGGGGCTGGACGAGCTGAGCGCGCAATGGCAGGTCGAGCGGCGTTTTCACCCGACGCTGCCGCGCGACGCGGCGCAGGAACGGATGCAGCGCTGGGAACACGCCGTAGCCCAGGTGACCTTGTAGCAGTCCGGCGTGCTGACCGCGCCCTTTTAGTTTGTAGTTGCTACTACATGATGTGTAGTGTATGCTACACACATGTGGGCCATCCTGATCGTCACGCTGCCGACGCATCCGAACGCCGTGCGCCTGCGCATCTGGCGCTCGCTGAAGAGCCTGGGCTGCGCCGCGCTGCGCGACGGCGCCTACCTGTTGCCGAGCGATCACGCCGCCACGCTGGACGCGATCGCCGCTGAAGTGCGCGAGCATGGCGGCAGCGCTTCGGTGCTCGCCCTGGCGGCGCGCGACGAGGTGCAGCGCCGCGAGGTGCTGCTGCAGTTCGACCGCAGCGCGTCTTACGCGCAGTGGCAACTGACGGCCAAGGCCGTGCACAAGGAACTCGATCGCCTCGCCGAAGCCGAAGCGAGGCGCCGTCTGCGCGGTGTCGCCGATGCGCTGCAGAACCTGCAACGCATCGACTATTACCCCGGCGCGGCGGCGCAGCAAGCGCAGACCGAAATGCAGGCTTTGCGCAGCGCGCTCGATGCGCGCTTCTCGAGGGGTGAACCGCGCCCGCGCGCCGGCGCTGGCCTGGCGCAACTGGATCGCGCCAGATTCCAAGGCAGGCGTTGGGCCACGCGGGCACGGCCCTGGGTCGACCGGCTCGCCTGCGCCTGGCTGATCCGGCGCTTCATCGATGGCCAAGCCGAATTCGTCTGGCTGCCCGAGGCCGCGCAGCCGATCCGCACGCCACGCGGCGCGCTCGGATTCGACTACGACGGCGCACGCTTCACCCATGTCGGCGGGCGCGTCACCTTCGAAGTGCTGGCCGCGAGTTTCGGTATCGAGGGTGATGCCCGATTGCAGCGCATCGCCGGCGCCGTGCATTACCTCGATGTCGGCGGCATTCCGGTTGCCGAGGCGGCCGGGCTGGAAAGTGTGCTGGCGGGATTGCGCGCAATGCACGCCGACGACGACGCCTTGCTCGGTGCCGCCGCGGCCGTGTTCGATGCGCTGTACGCCTGCCCCGCAGACGCTTCTGGAGAGTCGGCATGAGCAGGGCAGGCGATCGCGGCGACGTCGCGCCCGCCGAAACACCAGCGGCGCCGGCTGCGGTCAGCTTCAGCGAGGCGCTGCGCTTCTGGCTCGAGCTCGGCTTCATCAGCTTCGGCGGGCCGGCCGGGCAGATTGCCATCATGCACACCGAGCTCGTCGAGCGGCGCCGCTGGATCAGCGAGAAGCGTTTCCTGCACGCGCTGAACTACTGCATGCTCCTGCCCGGGCCCGAAGCGCAACAGCTCGCCACCTATATCGGCTGGCTGATGCATCGCTCGGTGGGCGGCATCGTCGCCGGCGCGCTGTTCGTGCTGCCGTCGCTGTTCATCCTGATCGCGCTGTCGTGGATCTATATGCGCTTCGGCGACATGCCCTTGATCGCCGGCATCTTCTTCGGCCTCAAGCCCGCAGTGACGGCCCTGGTGCTGCACGCCGCGCACCGCATCGGCACCCGGGCGCTGAAAAACCGATGGATGTGGGCGATTGCCGCGGCGGCCTTCGTCGCGATCTTCGCGTTCGCCACACCGTTTCCGGCGATCGTGATCGGCGCCGCCTTGATCGGCCACTTCGGCGCGCGCCGTTGGCCCCAGGTGTTTGCGCTCGGCGGCGGTCATGGCGGCGACGAGCGGAGCTACGGCGCGGCGCTGATCGACGATCACACGCCGCCGCCGCCGCACGCGCGCTGGT
>JBAQUQ010000429.1:0-4909 GCA_049297615.1 Burkholderiaceae bacterium | reverse complement strand
GAGCGCTGCCGCGAGGCCGCTGACGGAGCGAATCGTCCACACCGACACCTCGCGCACCGCGAGCGGGAACAATGGCCAGGTGGGGCCCCAGATCAGGGTCAGGACGACGAGCATGACCAGGGTGCGCGGCGTGACGCGCCAAGGCTCGTGGCGCGCCACGCCCGCTGCACCTGCCATGCGCGGACCCGGCGCCGAACGCTCCAGGCTGCGAAGCGTCAGGGACGCCCCGCCCGGGTCATCGGCAAGCTTGGGGCGAGGCACCGCAAACGCCGCTAGCCGCGGGCGCGCTTGCGGGTGCGCACGGCATAGTCAGCCAGGGGCCGGTGTGGATTTGCGCTGGGCCGAACGATGGTGGCGGTGAACGCCTCCCAGTCGGCGGCCGACAGCGCCAGCGGTTCTTCGACGATGGCGTAGCGCTGCATCGATTCTTCGAGGTAAGACGAACGCGGCAGGACCTGGACCTGAAACAGCGGCAGCTCGGTGGAAAACGATATCGGATGGTCCTGGCGCGACAGGCGCAGGTTCGTGAACAGCGGGCCGAACCAGCGGTCGGTCTCGACAATGCCCTCGAAGAGCTCGTAGTTTCGATTCACCGGCAGGTTGACGAGGGGTCGGATCCTGATACTCCAGTCGGGAGCGGTCTTGACGAACAGGCCGGTCCAGACCTGCAGCAGGCCCGGGATGGCCGTGTTGGCGAGAAAGGGCGGCGCGTAGCCACGCGCCACCTCGGGAGCGTTGCGATCGAAAAAATCGGCGAAGCCCGGGTACTGAGCCGATGTCAGCGGAAACCAGGCGTCGGCGCCTTCGTAGGTCCAGATGACTTCGGCGCCGTCCCACTGAACCGTGAAGTTCAGCGGCGAGAAGACATACCAGCCCAGCCCCGACGCCGTGGTCAGCGCCTCGCAGTGTTTGTACGCGGCGACCGGTATCGTTCCGAGTGCAGACCGGTCGGCTCGGACCGGAAGCCGGCAATCGGGTATCGCGCGGTAGAACGTGATGAGATTGTCGACTTCCACAAGGCCGCCCTCGGCATAGGAAATACCTAACGAGGCGCATGCTACACGCCGCCGCCTGCGCTGCGGCGGCTTCGATGCCTTGGTGTCAGCGGCGGCAGGCCTGGGGAATCATGTAGGAGCCGTAGCGCACTGCCTTGGCGTCCTGGGTCTTCGGGTCGACGCGCTTGACCAATGCCGCCGGAAGCATGTACGAGCCGTAGCGGACCGCGCCCTTGTCCAGCGTCGCGGCACTTTGGGGCAGGACTTTTTGGCTCGACGAATTCGTGTTCATAGCAGTCTCCGAGTGGGTGAACGTGACCAGCGTGGTGGCGGTGTGCCTGCTGCCTGTCCCGGCTGGCTCGAGACTGGCCACAGCATAAGAACAAGGGCGCCGGCCGGCGCGTGAATCCGACCCTCAGGCCTGTGTGAAATTCACCTCGATGGGCTTGCCGGGCGCGAAGGCAGACCCGCGGTCCTTGCACCAGGACGGCCCCTGGGCCACCCGGCCGCCGCATGCGGCGCGCGCTCAGTAGGCCCGCACCGCCTTCATCGCCGACGTGATGGGCGGCAATACGGCAAGGCGCTGCACGAGTTCGCGCAGGTTGCCCGATTGCGTTTTCAGGCGAATGCTGCGCACATGCGAGCGCACGGTGGAGATCGCCACGCCGCTCTGATCGGCGATCTCCATGGGCTTCTTGCCGATGCACAGGGCTTGCAGAATCCGCGCTTCGGCGCCGGTCAGGCCGTGCGAACGCGCGAAGAAGTCCACGCTCAGCGTCTCGCAGGGGGAACGCTTGCCGAAGGTCAGCAGGGCCAGCGCTTCGCCGCTTTCACGATCTGCGTCGTCGCTCGCAACCGGCAAGACGGCGACCACCAAGGCGCGGCCCTTGTAGCGCAGGCTGACAAGCCGACGCAACCCGCGCGCCGCTTCGTCCAGCGCGCTGCGCAGGGTCTCCTGGTCAGTCGCAAGTCGGGTTTTCAGGTGGCCGGTCTCAATGCACAGTGGCCCATTGCGGCTCAATTCGCGCCAGGCTTGCTGATTCGCAAAACGGACCGCGCCGCTGTCGGTGACGAGCAGCATGCCGTAGTCGATCTGATCGAGCAGGCGCGACAGCACCGACGCGCGGACCGTCACCACGCCGACGCTGCGCGGCGCCTGACCTGCCGCCGGGGACGGGCGGTTTGGCGTGCCCTGCCAAACTTCATCCCCGACTCCGCTCAAGTCCATGGCCTCGCTCCTTGACCCCTGTAGGGGGGCTTTGCGCGCAGCGTAGCCAGCGCAGCCTTGTGTGCGCGGTGAATTCGACCGCGGCGTTTGTGCGAAATTCACCTCGGCGCAGTGGCGCGCCGATGCCGGCGCAGCAGTCTGGGCGTGCCGTGCTGAAATAGGCGGCGAGTCTGCCTTGCTGCACACCGAGCCCCATGTCCCACATCTCGCGCCGTACCGCCTTGCTGCTCAACGTGGCGCATGCACTGGACCACTTTTTTCTGCTCGTCTTCGCCACTTCGGTCGCGACGATCGCCAGCGAGTTCGGCTTCGCGCGCTGGGAGGACCTGATGCCTTACAGCGTCGGCGCATTCATCCTGTTCGGCCTGGGCTCCCTGCCCTCGGGGCGACTCGGCGACCTGTGGGGCCGGCGCCCGATGATGCTGGTGTTCTTCTTCGGCATGGGTGCAAGCGCCCTGCTGACGGCGCTGACCAACAATGCCTGGCAGATGGCCGCCGCGCTGACCCTGCTCGGCGCGTTCGCTTCGATCTATCACCCGGTAGGCATACCGATGCTGGTGCAGCACGCCAAGAGCCCAGGCGCGACGATCGGCGTGAACGGCCTGGCGGGCAACCTGGGAATCGCTGCTGCGGCGATCGTCACCGGTACCCTCGTGCATTGGTCGGGCTGGCGCGCTGCCCTGGTGGTGCCCGGCCTCGTTTCGATCGCCTGCGGGGTGTTGTTCGCCTGGGTCACGCCCCAGGAGAGCGAAGCACCGGCGGCGCGGCGCAGGAACGCTTCGGCAGCGCCGCCCGCGTCATCGTTGGCCCGGGTCTTGACGGTGATGACGGCCGCCGCGGTGAGCGCCAGCCTGCTGTTCAACTTCACGACCAATGGCAACGGCCAGTTGCTCGCCGAGCGCATGCGCGGCCATATCGACGACCCCCTCACGCTGGGCGCGCTGCTGGCAGCGGTGTATGCCCTGGCCTCGACGGCGCAAGTCGTGGTCGGCCGCCTGATCGACCGCATGCCCTTGAAGCGCTTGTACCTGACGATCGCGCTGGCGCAAGCACCCCTGCTCGCGCTGGCGGCCCACGCCCAAGGCTGGTGGCTGTATGCGGTGCTGTGCGGCGCGATGTGCCTGATCTTCGGCGCGATCCCATTCACCGACGCCATCATCGTGCGCTATGTCGATGACCGCATGCGCTCGCGCGTTGCCGGCATGCGCCTGACCGTGTCGATCGGCATCAGCTCGGCCGCCGTCTGGCTGCTCGGGCCGCTGGTGAAGGCGGGGGGCTTCGGCAGCCTGATGCTGGTGATGGCGGGGCTGTCGCTGTGCACGACGGCCATCGTGGCCTGGCTGCCCGGCGAGGGCGTCGCCCCTGCCTCAGGCCGGACCGATGGCCGAGCCGCAGGTGCGATTCCGCCCCCCTGACTTGGCCAGATAAAGTTGCGCGTCGGCGCCGCGCAGCATCGCCGCGGCACTGCCCAGTGCCGCCTCGCTCTTGCCGCATACGCCCAGGCTGATGGTGACGACGGGCGCGACCGCAGAGTCGGCGTGCACGATGCCCTGCTCGAACACCAGTTGACCGAGTTTCTCGGCGAGTGTCATCGCGCCGCTCAGCCCCGTGTCGGGCAACAGACAGGCGAACTCCTCACCGCCGTAGCGGGCGAGAACGTCGGTGGGCCGGCGCAGGCCGGACTTGAGCGCGGCGGCGATGCGGCGCAGGCAGTCGTCGCCGGCCTGGTGGCCATAGAGGTCGTTGTAACGCTTGAAGAAGTCCACATCGAGCAGCACCACGCTCAAGGTCGTCGCGCCGCGAATGGCGCGGCCCCATTCGGCCTTCAGGTGCTCGTCGAAATGACGCCGGTTGAAGACGCCGGTCAGGCCGTCGATGTAGACCCATTGGCGCAGCAGGTCCGACTGTGCCTTCAGCGTCAAATGCGTCCTGACGCGGGCGCGAACGATCTTCGGGTTGATCGGCTTGGAGATGAAGTCCACCGCGCCGAGTTCGAGCCCGAAAGTCTCGGCAGTTTCGTCGTTGTGGGCGGTGACGAAGATCACCGGGATATCGCGCGTGGCCGGGTCGGCCTTCAGGCGGCGGCAGACCTCGTGGCCGTCCATGCCGGGCATCACGACGTCGAGCAGCACCAGTGCCGGTTGTTTGGCCGCGCACATCGCCAACGCCTGCTCGCCATTGGTGGCCATGAAGACCTGGTGCTCGGCGCTGAACACCTGGTACAGCGCCTGGACATTGACCGGCTGGTCGTCCACCACGAGCAGCTTCGAGCGCTCCACGGGCACAACGTGCGCGCCTGGATTCAGGCCGAGCTTGGCGGATTCATCGGCATTCATGCGGGCTGAGTCTCCACCAATTCGGCGATCCATTCGTGGCACAGGCGCGCCGCGCGCTCGAAGTCGAGTGCGCTGATCGCCTCTTCGATCGGCAGCAGCGGCCCGGCCACAGCAGCGCCGAAGCGGCGCTGAATGTCGAGACACGCATCCGTCGCTGCCATGTCGCCATTGTGCAACTGCTCGGCCATCTGGCGCAGCGCCGCCAGAAGTTCTTGCCTGTCGATCGGCGCTGTCACTGCCGCACCCGGTGGGCAAGCTCGGGCGGTCTCGGCAAGCGCCGCGCCTTGCAGCGCCTCGAGCAATGCCTCCAGGCCAGGGCCTGCGGCGCCGATGGCGGTGCAGGCCTGCTG
>JBAQUQ010000428.1:0-9261 GCA_049297615.1 Burkholderiaceae bacterium | reverse complement strand
GCGTAATGCTGCGAGCCGACAGACCACTGGTAAGCCGTGTGCGGGAAATCCGCATGCACGGTTTGAAAGGGGGCGTTGGCTCTGAACCCGGCCTTCGGGGCGTCTAGGAACCAACGTCTACCAATGCAGAGCTTCTTCCAGATGATCAGCGTGCTGCCCGGCTGGGACTGGGTCGCGCTCTTGATTTTCTTCAGCGGCTGGATCGGTTACGCAGGCTTTGCGAAGCTGCGCGCGGGTGCGCGGCCGTCGGTGCTGGCGAGCACGAACCGTGTGCGCCACGACTGGATGTTGCAGTCGACACGGCGCGAGGTGCGCGTGATCGACGCCGTCGTGATGCAGAGCCTGTCCACCAGCCCGTCATTCTTCGCGTCGACGACGATCCTTATCATCGGTGGCCTGCTCGCCGCATTGAGCACCACGGACAGGGCCAGCGAAATGGTTCGCGACCTGCCGTTCGCGGCGCAAACCTCGATGCTCGTGTTCGACCTCAAGCTCATCCTGCTGCTGGCGATCTTCGTCTACGCCTTCTTTCGCTTCACCTGGTCGATGCGCCAGTACACCTTCGGCGCGATCCTGGTCGCCGCAGCGCCCGAAATGGAACAGTTCGACGCTGCCGGCGCCGCGGCCGAAATGCAACGCGTCGCTTTCGCCGACCGCGCCGGGCGCGTCGTATCGCTGGCAGCCGAGACCTTCAATGACGGGCTGCGCGCCTACTACTTCGCGTTCGCCGCGATCGGCTGGTTTATTTCACCCCTGGGATTCGTGATGGCCACAGCTGGTGTCATCGTCATCCTGTACCGGCGCGAGTTTCGCTCCGAGGTGCTGGCCGTTCTCAACTCCTGAGCGCCCCCAGGAGTCGGCTTGCCGAGCCCTCGAGCGTTCCCCAACCAACGAGCTATCCAGGCAAGTGCGACTGTCGAATACAAAGCAGTTGCCCTCGAAATGAGAGGCCCCGCTGATCTCGAAGTATTTCAGGATGCCCCCGTCGAGTTGCAGCACGTTCGCGATGCCCTCGTGCCGCATCCACAATGCCGCCTTCTCGCAGCGTATGCCGCCCGTGCAATAGCTGACGACCGTCTTGCCATCGAGTTCGCGGCGGCGCTCGCGCAAAGCGCCGGTGAAATCGCTGAAGCTCCGCAGGCGCCAGTCGAGAGCGCCTCTAAAGCGCCCATGGTCCACCTCGAAGCCGTTGCGCGTATCGAGCAAAACCAGCTCGCGGCCCCTGTCGTCGTGGCCGCCATCGAGCCAGCGCTCCAGGCTTGGCGCGTCGACGCTGGGCGCGCGCTCACGCTGCGGCGCAATCATGGGCTGGTTCATGCGGATGATTTCGCGCTTGACCTTGATCAGCAGGCGTTGGAACGGCACCGCGGCGGACACACTGAACCTGAGGTCGAGCTCGGCAAATCGTGTGTCGCGACGCAGCTCGCCGATCCAGTCGCGCAGCTGCGCATCCTGCCCAGCCAGTGCGAAGTTGATGCCCTCAGGGGCGAGGATCACGCTGCCCTTGAGCCCGAGCGCCGTGGCCTGCGAGTGCAAGCGCTCGCGCAGAAGCAGGGCATCGTCGATGGCGACAAAGCGATAGCCGCAGACATTCAAGATGGGCTCCACGCCGAGCATTCTAAGCAGCGCGCGCTCCATAGAATACTCTTCATGACCTTCGTTCACCTGCGCACACATACCGAATATTCCGTGGTCGATGGCATTGCTCGCATCGACGATCTGACCCAGGCTGCGGCAGCCGATGGCCAGGGCGCGCTGGCGATCACGGATCTGTGCAACCTGTACGGCGCCATCAAGTTCTACCGCGCGGCGCGCTCGGCCGGGGTCAAGCCCATCATCGGTGCCGACCTGTGGCTCGAGCCATTGGGCGGCGCACGCGTCGCGAGCCGGCTCCTCGTGCTGGTGCAGAACACGCGTGGCTACCTCAACCTGTGTGAGCTGATTTCGCGCGCCTGGCTGCGCAATGCGCACCGCGCGCAGGCCTGGGTGAAGTGGGATTGGCTCGAAGAATTGGGCGAAGGCTTGATCGCCTTGTCGGGCTGCGAACAGGGGGCTTTGGGGCAGGCGTTGCTGGCCGGCGATGCGGCGCGGGCGACGCAGGTCGCGCAGCGCCTGGCTGCCCTGTTCCCTCAGCGTTTCTACGTCGAGCTGCAACGTGCCGGCCTGCCCGGCAACGAATCGCATGTGCGCGGCGCCGTCCAGCTCGCGCAATCGCTGCGTTTGCCCGCCGTGGCCACCCACCCGGTGCAGTTTGCACGAGCCGACGACTTTGAAGCCCACGAGGCGCGGGTCTGCGTGGCCGAGGGCGAAATGCTCGACAACCCGCGCCGAGCCAAGCGCTTCAGCCGCGAGCAGTATTTCAAGTCGCAGGCGCAGATGGAAACGCTGTTCGCCGACCTGCCCGGCGCATTGCGCAACAGCGTCGAGATCGCCAAGCGCTGCAGCTTGTCGCTGCTGCTGGACAAACCGCAGCTTCCCGACTTCGCCACGCCGATGGTCGATGGCCGGCCGCAGCCCATGGCCGAGTACTTCCGGCATGCCTCGCACGCCGGGCTCGCGCGGCGCCTGGAACAGCTCTATCCGCAAGCTGCAGAACGGGAAGCGCAGCGTGAGCGCTACGTCAAGAGGCTCGGTTTCGAGATCGCGACGATTCTCGACATGGGTTTCCCCGGCTACTTTCTGATCGTCGCCGACTTCATCAATTGGGCGCAGCGCAACGGCTGCCCGGTCGGTCCCGGGCGCGGCTCGGGGGCGGGCTCCCTGGTGGCGTATTCGCTGGGCATCACGGGCCTGGACCCGCTGCGCTACCACCTGCTGTTCGAACGCTTCCTGAATCCCGAGCGCGTGTCGATGCCCGACTTCGACATCGATTTCTGCCAGGCCAATCGCGATCGCGTGATCGAGTACGTGAAGCAGAAATACGGGCGCGACGCCGTGAGCCAGATCGCCACCTTCGGCACGATGGCGGCGAAAGCCGCGCTGCGCGACGTGGGCCGTGTGCTGGGCATGAGCTATGGCCACGTCGACGCGATTGCGAAGCTGGTTCCCTCGCCGCCCGGCAAGGTCGTCACCCTGAAGCGCCCGCCGGTAGCGCCCGAAGCGCCCGAGAGCGGCCTCATCTACGCCCGCGAAGAAGCGCCGGAGATCGAACAGCGCGAGAAGGCGGAAGTCGAGGTCGCAGAACTCTTGGCCCTGGCCGAACGCCTGGAGGGTGTGGTGCGCAATGTGGGCATGCATGCCGGCGGCGTGTTGATTGCGCCCGGGCGCATTGCGGACTATTGCCCGCTCTACATGCAACCGGGCAGCGACAGCGCGGTGAGCCAGTTCGACAAAGACGACGTCGAGGCGATCGGCCTGGTCAAGTTCGACTTTCTCGGCCTGGCCACGCTGACGATCCTCGAGCTCGCCAAAGAATTCATCCGCAAGCGCCACGCCAGCCAGCGCGAATTCACTTTAGAGGCGCTGCCCCTGGACGACGCTGCCACCTACGAGCTGATGAGTGCAGGCAAGACCGTCGGCGTCTTCCAACTCGAAAGTTCGGGCATGCAACGCATGCTGCGCGACGCCAGGCCTGGTGTCTTCGAAGACGTGATCGCCCTGGTCGCCCTGTTCCGGCCCGGACCGATGGATCTGATTCCATCGTATTGCGCGCGCAAGCTCGGCCGCGAAGCCGTGCAGTACCCGCACCCGCTGATGGCCGAGGTACTGCAAGAGACCTACGGCATCATGGTCTATCAGGAGCAGGTGATGCAGGTGGCACAGCTCCTGGGCGGTTACTCGCTCGGCGCCGCCGACCTGTTGCGCCGCGCGATGGGCAAGAAGAAGGCCGACGAGATGGCGCTGCAGCGGACCATTTTTGCGCAAGGCGCGGCGAAGAACGGCATCGGCGAACTCCAGGCGAACGAGATCTTCGACCTGATGGAAAAGTTCGCCGGCTACGGCTTCAACAAGTCGCACGCCGCAGCCTACGCCTTGCTCGCCTATCAGACCGCTTGGCTCAAGGTGAACTACCTGGCGGAGTTCGCCGCAGCCAATATGAGCGTGGCCTTGGACGACACCGACAAGCTGAAGATCTTCTACGACGACGGCGTCGCGATGGGCCTGAGCTTCGAACCCCCCAATGTCAATACCTGCACACACCGCTTCGAACCGGTCGCCGACACCGTGGTGCGCTACGGCTTGGGCGCGATCAAGGGCACGGGGCAAAGCGCCGTCGAGGCGATCGTGATCGCACGCGAGCAGGGCGGCGCGTTCAAATCCCTGTTCGATTTCTGCACGCGTGTCGACCGCATGCGTGTCAACAAACGCTGCGTCGAATCGCTCATCAAAGCCGGTGCCTTCGACGCCCTCTCGACGGAGCGTGCTTCGCTGCTCGCCAGCGTATCGCTGGCCTTCGACTTTGCGGACACGCAAGCGGCCAACGCCAACCAGGGCGGCCTGTTCGACTTCGATGCCGGCGACGCGGCCATGCACGGCGCCAGCACCCGGGAGCCGCAAGCGATCGAGGTACAAGCCTGGACGATCAGGGAGCAGTTGATGCAGGAGAAGTCGGCGCTCGGCTATTGCCTCTCGGGCCACCTGTTCGACCAGAGCGCGCAGGAAGTTCGCGCCTTTGCCCGGCGCACCATCGCCGACCTGATCGATACGCGCGAGCCCCAGGTGCTGGCCGGGATCGTGAGCGATCTGCGCGTCGTCAACGGCCAACGCGGCCGCGTCGCGATCTTCAAGCTCGACGACAAGAGCGAAGTCATCGAAGCCGTGGCCAGCGAAGAGCTGCTCAACGCGCATCGCGAATGGCTGAAGGACGATGAACTCATCGTCCTACTCGGCAAGATACAGCCCGACCGCTTCTCCGGCGGCATGCGCCTGAACGTGCAGCAGGTATGGGACTTGGCCGCGGCGCGCTGCCGCTTCGGCAAGTACCTGTGCGTCGAGGTCAACGGTCAGGTTCCGCCGGTTGCAGAGGTGCTGCGCGATTTTCCGGCGCGGCGTGTCGCCACCGAGCATGGCGAGATGACCCAGGGCATGGCGGTGCGCCTGCGCTTGCAACGCCAGCGCGCCAGTGCCGAGGTCGACCTCGGCGAAGCGGCGCGTTTTTACCCCAGCGATGCAGCGTTGGCCCGCTGGCGCGCCGGAGCCATCGACGGCCGGGCGAGCATCGTCTACGAGTAGGCTCGGCCAGTGCCTGAGGCGCTACGACGGCAGGAACGGCGAACCATTGGTAACCAGGACGGGAATCCGCCGCGAAACACCCCCTGAACAGGCGTGCGGTATTGCCACCGATCCGTGTCCGATGACCGCCGGTCCGTGACGCGCGGCACGACCCCGCAGGCCTCGGCACAATGCAACCGAACGTGTAATTCCATGCCCGTGGCGCGCATTTCGACGCCGCGGGTCGGCTGGAGAACCGGGGAGCAGCGATCGATGTCGGTCAAAGTCATTGTGGATGGCAAATGCGCACCCAGGGGTGGCTCAGGTGGCCGCGCGGGTGGCAGCCAGGGCGGCTTCACGCTGATCGAACTGCTCGTCACCATGATCGTCGCGGCCGTCTTGCTTGCCATCGTCGTCCCGGGGCTTGCCAGTTTCGTCAGCAGCAGCCGCTTGCGTGCTTCGCAAAGCGAGTTCGTCGCGGCGCTGACCCTGGCGCGCAGCGAGGCGACCAAGCGCGGCGGCGATGTCGTCGTCAAGGCGCTCGGCACGGTGGACGGGTCGGAATTTCTGGGCGGCTGGCAGGTCTTTGCCGACACCGACGGTGACGGCAACCTCGACGCCGGCGAGACCCTGATTCGCGAATACGCTGCCCTGACGGGCCAGATGCGATTCGCCGCGGTCGAAGGCGACACGACGACAAAGGCTACAAGCACAGCGTTCAATTCGCGCGGTTTCCTGAAGGGTCCGAAGCTGAAGTTCACGTTGTGCGGTCCAAGTGGTGCCACCAAGGGCTACACCATCAGGCTGGAACAGGTCGGCATTGCCGACGTCGTGGAAGGCGAGTCATGCACCTGAGAGCTGAACCATCGATGGGCCGGCGCAACGCCGCTGGTTATGCCTTGCTCGAAGCGCTGGTCGCCGTCGTCGTGGCCTCGGTCGGTTTCATCGGCGCGGCGCGCATGCAGACCGCCGGAATGGCGCTGAGCAACAGCGCACAGTCGCGCCAGAAGGCGACGCTTCTGGGCTACCAGATGACGGATCGGATTCGTGCGAACGACTTGGGATTCAGGGAGGGCCGATACAACGACCCCGCGACAGGCTCGACCAGTTGCCTGAGCAGCGGCTGCACGCCACAGCAACTCGCCACGGCCGATATGGGCGAGTGGCTCGCCGATGTCGCAACCCTGCCGGGGGGCACGGGCAAGGTCTGCATCGACAGTACGCCCAACGACGGCACGGCCCTGGCACCCGCATGCGACGGCACCGGCAACGTGATTGCCGTGAAGATCTGGTGGACCGACAACTGGTGGACCGACAACGAAGTGAAGACCACGCGCTTCGTGACCCTGGTGCGGCCGCTATGAAGCGCGTACTCGTTCATGCTTCAGGGTCGCGCGGCATGACCTTGCCCGAATTGATGGTCGGCCTGGCGGTCGGCCTGTTCGTTGCAGCGATTTCGATTTCGACCTTCGTCAGCACGCGCACGCTCAACGTCGTCAATTCGTCGAGCACCCGCATGACCGAAAATGCGCGGCTCGCGACCGAAACCTTGCACACCGATTTGCGCAGCGCGGGCTTCGCAGGTTGCCGAACCCTGCAGCAGCGGCAGGAGCCGCAGGCCAACCAGTCTCTCAAGGTCATGCTGGTGGGCGGTACCGACGCGGGCTTCATCGCCGAGGGTTCCTCGGGCGTGCTGGGTTACTCGGGCACCGGCACGGCACACAGCCCGGCCCTGCCCACGGCGTTGGCCGCCGTGACGCCCGCACCCTTGCAGAACAGCGACATCGTTTCGGTTCGGGTTCCGGCCGACACCGTCACATGGGGAGTGGTGGCGACGATGGCCGCACCCGACGCTGCCCCTCAACTCGCTCCAGCCACGCCCGGCAACACGATCCAACGCGGCGACGCCGTGCTCATATCGAATTGCAAGGCAGCGAAGGTCTTTCAAGTGACCGCCTCCGACCCGGCGACCACCGGCGTGCTCGAACACGCCACCGGGACCTTGACACCGGGCAACCTGGCGTGGGCCACCGATCCGCAAGAGCCCAAGTTCAACACCGACTCGAATGTCTACCGCGTGCAGACGCGCCACTACTACGTGGCACCGAGTATCCAGCCGTCGCGCCTGGGAACGAACTCGCTGTGGCGCCTCACCGTGCCGGCTCCCGGCGGCGGCGCCCTGGTGCCCGAGGAGGTGGCGGCAGGAATCGACCAACTCAGGATCAGCTACGGCGCTAAGACCGACACCTCCAATCCGGAAATGAATGTGAACCAATATTTCAACGCCGCGGCCTTGACGAGCGCCGCGACCCTGGGAACCTCGGTCGCCGAAAGATGGGACAAGGTGCTCAGCGCCCGTGTTCAATTGATCGCGGCAACGGCTCAGGACAATATGGCACAGGGCGCCCAGACCTATCAGTTCGCCGGCAGTAGCGTGACCGCTTCGGATCGGCGCCTGCGCAGCGTCTTCACCGAAGTGGTGACGCTCAGGAATGGTGCACCATGAACACAATCCACCTTCGGCATGCGCCGCGCACTGCGCCGAACAAGCAGGGGGGTCTATCCCTGGTCACGACCCTGCTCTTCATGGTGGCGGCCTTGATGCTGGGTGTCTCGGTGCTGAGCGTGAACGTGATGCAGGAACGCACGATCGGCAACACCAAGGACCGGGACCTTGCGCTCCAGGCTGCAGAGGCCGCCTTGCGCGACGCCGAGACCGACCTCATCGCGACGAATGCGACGCTCCAGTTTCCCCTTCCCGATCAGCCCTGCAGCAACGGACTGTGCATTCCACCGTCCAAGCGCAGTCCGCGCAGTTCGCTTTCCGTTGAGCAGGCGGCGGGCTTCGACTGGGCGACTCAATCGCGTACCTACGGACAAGTCACGCTGGCGGCTCCCTTCCCCGGTGTCAATGCGCAGCCCCGCTACGTGATCGAAAAAGTGGGTGCGGTCGACATGTGCGTGCCAGGTGAGAGTTGCACCGGGGGCAAAGGCGGGAAGCCCGCTACCGGCTACCGCATCACGGCCTTCGCGGTCGGTGCGCGGCCCGAGACGACGGTCATCCTGCAATCGATGTACACGGTGCGATAGGGGAATCGAGATGAAGAAACTTTCTCGGATGGCCGTGCTGCCCCTCGCAATTGGCCTGGTAGCCAGCGGTCCGGCGACGGCGGCCCCGCCGTTCACGATCGCCAGCTACCCGCTGTTTCTCGCTCCCGCTGTCAAACCGAATCTGATGGTCATCTTCGACAACTCGCAGTCGATGGACGCGACGATGAGCGGGCAGATCATCTCGGGCAATCTTGCGCAGACCCGTGGCAACGTTGCCCGAAGCGTTCTTCGCAGCGTGATCACGACGAACCGCGACAACTTCAACTGGGGCCTGACCGCATTCGACACCTCCAACATCGGCTTGCGCGACATCTTCGCCTACTACCTCGGCGATGCGACGACGATGGTCTACACCGCCGATTGCGTTGCAGGTATTTCGCCCAGCAATGGCGGCAGGCGCTGCCTTCCCAACCCCGCTGGGGGCGCAAATTTCCTCACCTACGATCGTTCCGGCGACGACTTGGATATCAATGACGTAACCTACGTCAACCGTGCCTCGAATGTGATGTACGGAGTCGGCACGGGCGGTACGACTTACTCCCTCTATGACAGTAGAGTAAATGCAGCGGGCACCGGCTGGGCGCTCTCGCCCCCGGCTTCGGACTTCAGTTCGTTTTTCACCAGTGCGACGTTGTCGGCCACAGATGCCGGGTTCGTCTCCAACTCGACGACCTATCCGCGCCGGCTCTGGTTGAAACGCGGCTGGGGGTATCGCAGCGATATCAGCGGCAGCGGGGAGGTCCGTCGAACGGTTCAGGCCGACTCGACCGTGCACTACGACAGTTTGATGAGCTTGCTGGCTCCGGAGACCGTCAACCCCAGCTCCAGTGAGATCAAGAACGCGGCGTCGCTCACGCCGCTGGCGGGGTCGCTCGATACCGTCAGGAACTATTACCGGCAAGGGGAATCGAGTTTTCGACCCAGCCCGATCAGTGAGACGTGCCAGGCCAATTTCGTCGTCCTTGCCACGGACGGGAACCCGACGGCCAGGGTGAACGG
>JBAQUQ010000427.1:0-17784 GCA_049297615.1 Burkholderiaceae bacterium | reverse complement strand
TTGCCGCCTTGGGTGTGGCCGAATTCGTCGCCGGCGGCGAGCATGGGCGTGCCCTGCGCCAGAAGCTCGGTCGCGAGCAGGGCACGCTGCAAGCGGCCGCGCAGTTGCTGCACCCGCGGGTCGTCGCTGGGCCCTTCGACACCGCAGTTGTGGTTGTGGTTGTGGCCGTGGCCGTCGCGGTTGTTCTCGCCGTTGGCGTGGTTGTGCTTGCGGCTGTAGCTCACCAGGTCGCGCAGCGTGAAGCCATCGTGCGACACGACGTAGTTCACCGATTCCGCGGGGGCGCGGCCCTGCGGCTGGAAGATACTCGACGAGGCGCACAGGCGCTGCGCGAACTCGCCGCGCGTGCTGCCGTGTTCGACCCAGAAGCTGCGCATCGTGTCGCGAAAGCGGTCGTTCCATTCCAGCCAGCCGTGCGGAAAGGCGCCGAGCTGGTAGCCCCCCGGCCCGACATCCCAAGGCTCGGCAATCATCTTCAGGCGCGACAGCAACGGGTCCTGAGCGATCGCCGCGAAGAGCGGCGCACGTCTGTCGAAGCCGTGGTCGGTGCGGCCCAGCACCGGTGCGAGGTCGAAGCGGAAACCGTCGACGTGCATTTCGCCGGCCCAGAAGCGCAGACTGTCCATCACGAGCTGGAGCACGCGGGGCTGGCGCAGATCGAGGGTATTGCCGCAGCCGCTGTGGTTTTCGTAGAGACTGCGGTGCATCGCCTGCAAGCGGTAGTACAGAGCGTTGTCCAGACCGCGAAAGCTCGAGCTGGGACCGTGCTCGTCGCTCTCGGCGGTGTGGTTGTAGACGACGTCGAGGATCACCTCGATGCCCGCCCGGTGCAGCCGCTTGACCATGGCGCGAAATTCGTCGCGCGCACTCGAACCGCCCGCGCCGCTGGCCAAGCGAGGCTCGACGCAGAAAAAGCCGATCGTGTTGTAGCCCCAATAGTTCGTCAGGCCCAGCTGAGTCAGACGCCGCTCGTCGAGATGCTGTTGCACGGGCAACAGGCTGACCGCGGTGATGCCCAGGCGCTTCAGGTGGCTGATCGCCGCGTCGCTGGCCAATCCAGCATAAGTGCCGCGCAGAGCCGGCGCAAGGTCCGGGTGCATCTCGGTGAAACCCTTGACGTGGAGTTCATACAGCACGGTGTCGGCCAGGGGTGTGTGCAAGGGTGCATCGTCGCCCCAGTCGTAGGCGGGGTCGATGACACGCGACTTCAATGCAAAGGCGGCGTTGTCGCGAATGTCGGGGTGATGGGGATGATGCGGATCGGCGCCGAAGTGTTCGTCACGCCACTCGAAGCGGCCGACGAGTTCGCGCGCATAGGGGTCCAGCAGCAGCTTGTGGGCATTGAAGCGGTTGCCTCGATCGGGGCGCCACGATCCGTGTGCGCGGTAGCCGTACACCTGCCCCGGCATGGCACCCTCGAGGTAGCCATGCCACACGTCGTGGCTGCGCTGCGGCAAGGGGGTGCGAGAAAGCTCGTGCGCGGCGTCGGCGTCGTACAGGCACAGTTCGATGGACTTCGCGTGCGCCGAGACCACGGCGAAATTGACGCCGCGTCCGTCCCAGGTCGCACCCAGCGGCCAGGGCCGGCCCGGCGTCAGCCGACTCTGCGTGCTCACGCTGTGCAAGACGCTGGCGCTATCGCCCGAGCGGCTCGACATGCCAGATCTGGCTCGCGTAGTCGCGGATCGTGCGGTCCGAAGAAAAACTGCCCATGCCGGCGACATTGGCGATCGCGCGCGCCGCCCATTCTGCGGGCTTGCGATACAAGGCATCGACGCGGTCCTGCGCCTTGACGTAGGCGGCGTAGTCGGCGAGTAAGAGGTAGTGGTCGCCGCCCCACAACAGCGAGTCGACGAGGCCGCGGTAGCGCGCGGGCTCTTCGGGGCTGAAGACGCCACTGCCGATCGCGGCGAGCACGGCCTTCAACGCCGGGTTGCCATCGACCAGGCGCATCGGCTGGTAGCCGCTCTTGCGCAGCGCCATGACCTCGGGGGTGCGCAGGCCGAAGATGAAGATGTTGTCGTCGCCCACGTTCTGGCGAATTTCGATGTTCGCGCCGTCGTCGGTGCCGATCGTCAGCGCACCGTTGAGCGCAAGCTTCATATTGCCCGTTCCCGAGGCCTCGGTGCCGGCGGTCGATATCTGCTCGGACAGGTCGGCCCCCGGCATGATGAGTTCGGCCACCGACACGCCGTAATTCGGCACGAACACGACCTTGAGGCGACCGGCGATGCGCGGGTCCTTGTTCACCACGGTGCCGACGTCGTGGATCAGCCGGATGATGGTCTTGGCCATGTGGTAGCTCGACGCCGCCTTGCCGGCGAAGATGCAGCTGCGCGGCACCCAATCGGCTTGCGGTGCGGCCAGGATGGCCTGGTAGCGCGTCACGACGTGCAGCAAGTTGAGCAGCTGGCGTTTGTATTCATGGATGCGCTTGACCTGAACATCGAACAGGCTTTGCGGATCGAGCTCGACGCCGGTACTGCGTTTCACATAGTCGGCCAGGCGCAGCTTGTTGGCGCGTTTGACGCGCAGGAACTGGTTGCGAAACTCGGTGCTTCCCTGGTTTTCCTCGAGGCGCTGCAACTGGTCCAGGTCGAGTCTCCAGGCCCTGCCGAGGGCGCGATCCAGCAGCCCCGCCAAACCCGGATTCGCCTGGGCCAGCCAGCGCCGCGGCGTCACGCCATTGGTCATGTTGACGAAGCGCTGCGGCCACAGACTCGCGAAATCGGCAAAGATGGTCTTGACGAGCAAATCGGAGTGCAGCGCCGACACGCCGTTGACTTTGTGGCTGCCGACAATCGACAAATGCGCCATGCGCACGCGCCGCTCGCCGTGTTCGTCGATCAGCGAAATTCGCCTGAGCAAGCCCGAGTCTCCGGGGCGCTGGTGCGCCGCGAAGTCGAGCATTTCCTGATTGATGCGAAAGATGATCTCGAGATGGCGCGGCAACACATGCTGAATCAGCCCGACAGGCCAGGTCTCGAGCGCCTCGGGCATCAGGGTGTGATTCGTGTACGAGAACACGCGTTGGCACGTCGCCCACGCCGGCTGCCACGCCAGACCATGCTCGTCGCACAGCAGGCGCATCAACTCGGCCACGCCGATGGCAGGGTGGGTGTCGTTCAGGTGGATCGCCACCTTGTCCGCCAGATTGTCCAGGGTGGCGTGTTCTTCGAGGTGGCGCGCGACGATGTCTTGCATCGACGCGGCAACGAAGAAGTATTCCTGGCGCAGCCGCAGCTCGCGACCGGCGGGTGTGCTGTCGTTCGGGTACAGCACCCACGAGATGTTCTCGTATTCGTTCTTGATTCCCGCGGCGCGCGCATAGTCGCCGGTATTGAACGCGTGCAGATCGATGTGCGCCGGGGCCTGCGCCTTCCAGAGCCGCAAGGTGCTCACCTTGGTCGTGCCATGGCCCGGAATCACCATGTCGCAGGCCTTGGCCGCCACTTCGCCGGCGGCGCGCCAAGTCGCCTTGCCGCTGGCGTGTTCGACCCAACCGCCGAAGCGCACCGGGTAGCTCAGGCCGCTGCGCGGGAACTCCCAGGCCGTGCCGTTTTCCAGCCAGGGGTCGGGGTATTCGACTTGGCAGCCGTCCTGAATCTCCTGCGCGAACATGCCGTATTCGTAGCGGATTCCGTAGCCGAACGAGGGCAGGCCCAGGGTGGCCATCGAATCGAGGAAACACGCCGCCAGGCGTCCCAGGCCACCATTGCCCAGGGCTGCATCGGCCTCGAGTTCGGCCACGTCTTCCAGGCGCCGCGCGTGGGCGGCAATGCCTTGTGCTGCCGATTCCTCGAGATCGAGCGCCCCGAGCGCGTTGCCCAAGGTGCGGCCGATGAGAAACTCCATCGACAGGTAGTACACGCGGCGTGCCTTGGCCGCGGACTCCATCGTTTGCGTGGCGACCCAGCGTCTCGAAAGCTGCTGACGCGCAAGCTGCGACACCGCCTGCATCAACTCAGCCGGGCTCGCCTGCACCGGGTTCACGCCGACGGTCTGCAGCAGGTGCTCTTCGATGGCCGCCGCAACCTGGGCGGGCGCTTGTTTCGAAACAGTGCTCACCTGGCCTTCCTTTCCGAGTCTGGGAAGGGTCGCTCCGCACGAGGCGACCGCAGCGCGAACCAGGTCAGCCAGTTCGCGAGCCCGCAAATGTACAGCCAGATATCGGCGACCCGTGGCGCGGTGCTGGCCCAGACTCAACGCGGCGGCGTTTGGCGCCAAAATGTCGGCATACCGCCGGGAACAGCAATGATCGATATCCAAGATCCATCCCTGAGTGTTGACCGCCGCAAGCGCATCGTCGCCCTCGTCCTCGCAGGCGGGCGCGGCAGCCGGCTGATGAAACTCACCGACAGGCGCGCCAAGCCTGCGCTGTATTTCGGCGGCAAGTTCCGCATCGTCGATTTCGCGCTGTCGAACTGCCTGAACTCGGGGATTCGACGCATCGGCGTGATCACCCAGTACAAGTCGCACAGCCTGCTGCGCCACCTGCAACGCGGCTGGGCCTTCCTGCGCGGTGAGATGAATGAATTCGTCGACCTGCTGCCCGCCCAGCAGCGCACCGACGAAGAGCATTGGTACCGAGGCACGGCCGACGCGGTGTACCAGAACGTCGACATCCTGGAGGGTTATCGCGCCGATTACATCGTCGTCCTCGCGGGTGATCATGTCTACAAGATGAACTATTCGCTGATGATCGCCGACCACGTGGCCAAGGGCCGCCCCTGTACCGTGGCTTGCATCGCGGTGCCGCGCGCGAAGGCCCGCGCCTTCGGCGTTTTGGCGGTCGACGATCGATGGAAGATCACCGATTTCGTCGAAAAGCCCGACGAACCACCGCCCATGCCGGGCGTTCCCGACAAGGCACTGGCGAGCATGGGCATCTATGTCTTCGACGCGCGCTACCTGTACGACGAGTTGGCGCGCGACATCGCCGATGCGAAGTCGAACCATGACTTCGGCAAGGACATCATTCCCAAGCTGGTGCGCGAGGGCCGCGCGTCGGCGCATCCGTTCGCGCTGAGTTGCGTCGGCACCAAACCCGACGAGGAGCCGTACTGGCGCGACGTGGGCACGATCGACTCGTACTGGGACGCCAACATCGATCTCACCGCGACCGTGCCGATGCTCAACCTGTACGACACGAACTGGCCGATCTGGACTTACCAGCCGCAACTGCCTCCCGCCAAGTTCGTGCACAACACCGACACCCGGCGCGGCATGGCGATCGAATCGTTGGTCTCGGGAGGCACGATCATCTCCGGCCAGGTCTTCCGATCCGTGCTGTTTTCGAGTGTGCGCGTGCATTCCTACGCCAGCGTCAGTTGGTCCTTGCTGTTGCCTGACGTGCAGGTCGGGCGCGGCGCGCGCCTGCACCGGGTGATCGTCGACCGGCGTTGCGTGATCCCTGACGGCATGGTGATCGGCGAAGACACTGCGGCGGACATCGCGCGCTTCGAGCGCAGCGAAAGCGGCATCACCCTGGTGACGCGCGACATGCTCGCGCGCGCCGCGGCTTGACGCGCTGATCGCCCGCACGCATGCGAGTCCTGCATACTGCTGCGGAAGTGTTCCCACTGGTGAAGACTGGCGGGTTGGCCGACGTCGTCGGAGCCCTGCCACGCGCCCTGATCGAAACGGGGGCCGACGTGCGCATGCTCCTGCCGGGGCTGCCTGCCATCGCCGACGCCGTGTCGCACCAAAAAACCGTGTGCGAGATCGGACCGATGTTCGGCGCCCTGCGCATCGCCGTGCGCTTGGGTCGGCTACCGTTCAGTCACGTGCCGGTTTACGTGATCGACTCGCCGTTTCTGTACCGGCGCGGCGGCGGGCCCTACGAGGACGAGCGCGGACTCGAATGGAGCGACAACTTGCAGCGCTTTGCCCTGCTCGGCTGGGTGGCGGCCCACCTTGCCGCCGGTGAAGTGGACCCTGAGTGGACGCCCCGCATCGTGCACGCCCACGACTGGCACGCCGCGCTGGCTTGCGCCTACATGGCCGCACACCCCGGGACGGCGGCGCAGAGCGTTTTCACCGTGCACAACCTTGCCTACCAGGGCCTGTTTGCCCCAGGAGATTTCTCCGCATTGGGTTTGCCGTCGTCGATCTGGGCCTCGCACGGGGTCGAGTACCACGGCCGCATCTCCTTCATGAAAGCGGGCTTGAAATACGCGCGGCGCATTACCACCGTCAGCCCGACCTATGCCAACGAAATCGCGACCCATGAATTCGGCTGCGGGCTGGACGGCGTGATCCGTGGCCGGGCCGGCGATGTGACGGGCATTCTCAACGGTGTGGACCGCGAGGTATGGAATCCCGCCACCGATACCGCCCTGGCCGCGCTCTACTCGGCGTCCGACCTGGCGGGCAAATCGCGCTGCCGCGAGGCACTGCGCGCCGAGTTCGGCCTGGATCTGGGTCCGCAAGCGGCGGGCGATGCGCCGCTGTTCGGCGTCGTGAGCCGGCTCAGTGGCCAAAAGGGCCTGGACATGGTGCTCGCCGCACTGCCCGCCCTGCTGCGCATGGGAGGGCAGTTGTGCCTGCAAGGCAGCGGCGACGCCGCGCTCGAAGCCGCGTTCAGGGCGGCCGCCAAGGCAAATCCCGGCAAGGTTGCGGTGCGAATCGGTTACGACGAAGCGGTGGCGCACCGCTTGATTGCCGGCGCCGACGCACTGCTCGTGCCGTCGCGCTTCGAACCTTGCGGTCTGACCCAGCTTTACGCATTGCGCTATGGCAGCGTTCCCGTCGTTCGGCGCGTCGGGGGCTTGGCCGATACCGTGGTGGACGCCACACCGCAGGCGCTGGGCGAAGACCAGGCCACCGGATTCGCATTCGACGCGGCAACTCCCGCCGCGCTGGAGTCGGCCCTGCATCGCGCCGTGCAGGCCTATCGAACGCCCGCGGTCTGGCGGCAACTCATGCTGCGCGGCATGGCGCAAGATTTTTCCTGGGCCGAGGCGGCGCGCAAGTACGTCGCGATGTACGAGGAACTGTTGCGGCCCAAAGGCCTGGTTGCCGCGCGAGAAACCGGTTGAACGCGCTGACTCCAGCCACCACCTACATCGAGCACAAGGATGAACGACTTGGAACTCCATCATTCGAACGACGCTGCTTTCGCTTGCGAATCCGTTGGCCGCTTGCGCGCCGACCTGGCCGTGGCCCTGCGTGCCGCGGCGTTTCACGGCCTCGCCGAGGGCGTGTGCAACCATTTCAGCGTCGAGCTGCCCGATGGCTCGGGCCGCTTCTTGCTCAATCCGCGTGGCTTGTTGTGGAGTGAGGTCGGTGCCGAGGACATCGTGATGATCGATCGGCACGGCAACAAGCTCGCCGGGCGCCATCCGATCGAGCCCACGGCGATGTTCATCCACGCCGCGATCCACCGCATTGCCGCGAAGGCTTGCGTGCTGCACACCCACATGCCCCATGCCACGGCGCTCACGCTCACGGTGGACCGGGCGCTGGACACGACCTTGTCGCAGACCGCGATGCGCTTTCATGGCCGCATCGCGATCGACGCCCACTACAACGGCCTGGCGCTGGACGTATCGGAGGGCGAACGCATCGCGCGCGCCATGCACGGTGCTGACGTGGCCTTCCTGGGCAATCACGGTGTCGTGGTGTGCGGCGCGCGCATCGACTACGCCTACGACGACCTCTACTACCTGGAGCGCGCCTGCGAGCTGCAGATTTTGGCCCAATCCACGGGTCGGCCGCTCGTGCCGGTGGCACCCGCGCTGGCCCAGCAAGTGTTCAACCAGGGCATGGGTGAGCAACTGCAGGCGGAATTGTTCTTCGAGGCACTCAGGCGCACGCTTTAACGTCGCGTCGTTTTCTCGCCGCGGGTGCTCAGCCACCCGCTTCGAATCCCGGATACAGGGTCATCCCGCCATCGACGAAGAGGCTCGTGCCATGCACGTAATCCGCGTCGTCGCTGGCCAGCCAGGCGACGGCGCGTGCGACGTCCTCGGGCTCGCCGATGCGCTTGTAGGGAATGAGCTTGAGCAGTTCGGCGTAGGCTTGCGGGGTTTGCCACGCCTCGCGGTTGATCGGGGTGCGGATCGCACCCGGGCATACGCTGTTGACGCGGATGCGAAACGGCGCCACCTCCTGGGCGATGCTCTTCATGAGCAACATCACGCCGCCCTTGGAAGCCGCATAGTTCACGTGCCCGGCCCAGGGGATCACCTCGTGCACCGAGCTCATGACGACGATCTTGCCCGCCGCGCACGACACCCCCTTGCGCACGCCGCGGCGCTTGAACTCGGTCACCGCCTCGCGTGCATTGAGAAACAGCCCGGTCAGGTTGACGCCGATCACCGTGTTCCACTGCTCGAGGGTCATCTGCTCGAGCGGCGCGTCGCGTTGCAGGCCGGCGTTGTTCACCAGGATGTCGATCGTGCCGAACGCTTTGAACATGGCCTGGTACATCGCCCTGACCTCGGCCTCGTCGGACACGTCGGCTTTGAGGGCCATTGCCTTGCCGCCATATCGCTCGATCTCGTCGACCACCTGCTGGGCGGCATCCTCGCCGACGACATAGTTGACGATCACATCGGCGCCTTCGCGCGCAAGGTGAATCGCCACCGCACGCCCGATGCCCGAGCTGGCCCCGGTCACCAGGGCTTTCTGTCCGGCCAGCAGGCGGCGCGGCGGGCACTGCGGCATGACCACTTCGGGCAAGGTGTCGATTGTCTGCATGGTTTGCTCCTGTACAGGGCGCGGTGCTATCGCGCGACCACTCCGGGGAAGTTCATTGGACGCCGCTGCCCGGCAAAGCTTACGCCCGCACGGTGCCCGTCGTCGTGTCAACGCCGCAGGCGCGCCGAGTGCCTGGCTTCGGCTTGCCGCAGAATCGCATTCAAGCCCTTGACCGAGGCCAGACCATGCACAGCAACGAAACAGGGTCGACATCGGCTTCCCAGCCCCTGCGAAGCCCCGGCTTCGTGCAGTTCGGGCGTGACACCTGCGACGACCTGGACGAGGCCGAACGGCGCGAGTGGTGGTTGGCCAATGGCCTGGGCGCCTACGCCGCCGGCACGGTCGCCGGAACGCTGACGCGCCGCTATCACGGTTTGCTGATCGCGCCTGTCGATCCGCCCCTGGGCCGCGTGCTGGCCCTGGCCAAGGCCGACGCCACCGTGATCGACGCCGAGCAGCGCCAGCCACTGTTCAGCAACCGCTGGGGCGGCGGCGCGATCGCACCCGCCGGGCACCGCGCCGTCGATTCCTTCGTCCTCGAAGGCCGCATGCCGGTCTGGTATTTCCGTGTCGGCGAGGCATTGATCGAACAGCGCATCTGGATGGAGCAGGGCGCACACACGACCTATGTCGCATTTCGCCTCCTGCCTGGCGCCAGATCCCTGGGGCGCGTGCTGCGCCTGAGCCTGAACCTGCTGGTCAATGCGCGCGACCATCACGGCAGCACGCCGGCCGGCAGCTTGCATCCCAGCGTCGACATCACGGGATCGACGCTCGCCGTCCGCCACGGCGACTGGTTCACCCTGCACCTGAGCTTGCCCGGCGCACACATCGAGGTACGTGACGATTGGGTCGAGAACTTCGATCTGCCACTCGAGCGCGAACGCGGCCTGCCCGATCGCGACAACCATCTGAGCGTGGGCCTGGCGACCCTCGAGCTTCGTGAAGGCGAGTGGGTCGGCCTGGTGGCCAGCCTGGACGCCTCGGCCTCGACCGATCTCGCAGCCGCGTTGAACCGCGCCCAGGACCACGACCGGCAACTGCTCGCCGGCGCGCGTGAAATCGTGCCCGAGCTGCACTCGGCGCCGGCGTGGATCGATCAACTGGTGCTGGCCGCGCACAGCTTCATCATCGCGCGCCCGCTGCCGGCCACACCCGACGGCCAATCGGTGATCGCCGGCTACCCCTGGTTCGGCGACTGGGGCCGTGACACGATGATCGCCCTGCCGGGCTTGACACTCGCCACGGGCCAAAACGACACGGCCCTGCGCATCCTGCGCACCTTCGCCGGCTTCGTCGACCAGGGCATGCTGCCCAATGTGTTCCCCGGAAGCGGCGCAACGCCGGCCTACAACAGCGTCGATGCCGCGCTCTGGTTCGTCGAGGCCTGGCGCGCTTACGCCGAGCACACCCGTGACCTGGACGCGCTGGCCCAGGTCTTCCCGGTGCTGAAGGACGTGATCGACTGGCATCTGCGCGGCACACGCTTTCAGATCCGCGTCGACCCGCGCGACGGCCTGCTCTTCGCCGGCGAGGCGGGCGTGCAACTCACCTGGATGGACGCGAAGGTGGGCGACTGGGTGGTCACGCCGCGCATCGGCAAGCCGGTGGAAGTGAACGCGCTGTGGTTCAACGCGCTGTCGGCGATGGCGCAGATGGCCCGCTGGCTGGGCCTGGACGACTCGAGCTACGAACAACTCGCGGCGCGCTGCCGGCAGGGCTTCCAGCGTTTCATCGACCCCGTCGGCGGCGCTCTGCTCGACGTGTTGGACGGCCCGCAGGGCGACGACGCCAGCGTGCGGCCGAACCAGGTCTTCGCGGTGAGCCTGCCGTTTTCGCCGCTGGCGCCGGTCGACCAGGCGCGTGTCGTGGCCGTGCTCGAACGGGTGCTGCTCACGCCGCTCGGCCTGCGCTCGCTGGACCCGCGGCACCCGGATTACCGGCCGCAGTACCGGGGCGATGTCTGGGCACGCGACGGCGCCTACCATCAGGGCCCGGCCTGGGCCTTCCTGCTGGGGCATTTCGCACTGGCCGAGTTCCGGGTGACCGGTAAAGCCGCCGCGGCGCAGCGGCGCCTGGTCGGGCTGAAAACGCACCTGCACGAAGCCGGCCTGGGCACGGTCAGCGAGATCTTCGACGGCGCCGCGCCGCACACGCCGCGCGGCTGCCCGGCCCAGGCCTGGTCGGTGGCCTGTACGCTACAAGCCTGGGTGCGACTCGAATGTGAAAGAAAACGGGCCCTTGACGCGTCAAGCGCGGCAGACGAACCCCCCACGGAGCCTCCCATGAAACCAGCCCTCGACGCCGAACGGCAGCGCCTCGAAGCCCAACGTCTGGGCACTGAGGATTGGCGCCTGTGGGGGCCGTACCTGGCCGAACGTGCCTGGGGCACGGTGCGCGAGGACTACAGCGAACACGGCAACGCCTGGGAATACTTCGACCACGACCAAGCCCGCTCGCGCGCCTATCGCTGGAACGAGGACGGCCTGGGCGGCCTCAGCGACGAGGCGCAGCGCCTGTGCTTCGCGCTCGCCCTGTGGAACGGCCGTGATCCGATCCTGAAGGAGCGCGCTTTCGGGCTGACCGGCAATCAGGGCAACCACGGCGAGGACGTCAAGGAGTGCTACTTCTACCTCGACGCAACGCCCAGCCACAGCCAGCTGCGTTACTTGTACAAGTACCCGCAGGCGGCCTACCCCTATGCGCAACTGGTCGCCGAGAACGCGCGCCGCTCGCGCCAGGACCCTCCTTTCACCCTGCTGGACAGTGGCGTGTTCAACGAGAGCCGCTATTGGGACGTCGAGCTGCATTACGCCAAGGCCTCTGCGCAGGAGATCCACATCCGCATCCTCGCCAGCAACCGCGGGCCCGAGCCTGCCACCCTGCACCTGCTGCCGACGCTGTGGTTCCGCAACACCTGGTCGTGGGACGCAGCCGGCGAAAAACCGCGTATCGCCATCACCGGGCAGCCGCAGCAGGCGCACTGGGCGGTGCGCGCCGAGCACCCGACCCTGGGCGCGTACCGGCTCTGCGGCCGCGACGACGCCCAACTGCTGTTCACCGACAACCAAAGCAATACGCAACGCCTGTGGGGCCAGGCGTCGGCAACGCCCTACGTGAAAGATGCCTTCCACCGTCACCTGGTCGACGGCGACGCCGGCGCGGTGAATCCGCAGCGCATGGGCAGCAAGTTCGCCGCGCACCACGTCGTGCTGGCCGCGCCGGGCCAGACCGTGACGCTGGACCTGGTGCTGGCGCCGGCGGATCTCGAGGCGCCCTTCGCCGCGCACGACAACATCTTCGAACAGCGTGCGGCCGAGGCCACGGCCTTCTACGACGCCTTGCTGCCGCAGGCCGGTGAGCAGGACAAGCGCATCCTGCGCCAGGCGCTGGCCGGCATGATCTGGAGCAAGCAGTACTTCCACTTCGACGTGGCGCGCTGGCTCGACGGCGACCAGTTCCCGCCGCCCGACTCGCGCCGCACCGGCCGCAACCGGCAATGGCGCCACATGAAGGCGGCGCATGTGATCTCGATGCCCGACAAATGGGAATACCCGTGGTTCGCAGCCTGGGACCTGGCCTTCCACTGTGCGGCGCTGGCGCTCGTGGACGTCGACTTCGCCAAGGACCAGATCGAACTGTTGCTCAAGGAGTATTACCTGCACCCCAATGGCCAGGTGCCGGCCTACGAATGGGCTTTCGGCGACGTCAATCCGCCGGTGCTGGCGGGCGCCGCGCTCAAGGTGTTCCGCGCCGAACGTGTGCAGCGCGGTGTGGCCGACACTGCCTTCCTGCAGCGCGTGGTGAACAAGCTGCTGATGAACTTCACCTGGTGGGTGAACCGCAAGGATGCCGACGGCCACAATGTCTTCGAAGGCGGCTTCCTCGGCCTGGACAACATCTCGGTCTACGACCGTTCGCAGCCGCTGCCGCCGGGCTATTCGCTCAAGCAGGCCGACGCCACCGGCTGGATGGCGAACTTTGCGCTCAACATGACCTTGATGTGCCTGGAACTCGCGGCCCTGCATTCCGACTACGAGGACATCGCGATCCAGTGCTATATGCAGTTCCTCGGCATCGCGAACTCGATCGCCGGTCACAACGGCGAGCTGTCCTTGTGGGACGAGCGCGACGAGTTCTTCAAGGACCTGATCGTCACGCCCGAGGGCAGCAGCCGGCATGTCGACGTGTTCTCCTGGGTCGGCCTGATCCCACTGTTTGCGGTCGAGGTGGTCGACGAGCGCCTGCTCCTGCGCACGCCGCGCTTTCGCGCCGTTCTCGAAGCGCATTACCAGGGCCACTTCGACGGCCACCCGGTCAGCCATTGCCCGGTGCAGACGAACCAGCGCGGCGAGCGTCTGCTGTCCTTGGTGAACCCGCGCCGCCTCAAGTCCGTCCTGCGGCGCGTTCTCTCCGAAAGCGAGTTCATGTCGCGCCACGGCGTGCGCTCGGTGTCGCGCATCCATGCCGAGCGTCGCGACCTGGGCGTGCTGCCAGGCGTCGGCCAGGCGCTGATCGATTACGTGCCGGGCGAATCGACCTCGGGCCTGTTCGGCGGCAACTCGAACTGGCGCGGGCCGGTGTGGATGCCGACCAACTACGCCCTGGTCCAGGCCATCGAGAAGTACCACCGATACTATGGCGACGGCTTCAGCGTCGCCGTGCCCTGCCTCGGCGGCGCGAGGCTGAACCTGAAGGAGATCGCCACCCTGATCGCCGAACGCCTGGTGGACCTGTTCCGTCACGACGACAGCGGCCGCGTCCCTAGCCTGCCGGCGGACACCCGGTTCGATAGCGACGCGCACTGGAAGGGCCTGCTCCTGTTCCCCGAGTACTTTCACGGCGACACCGGCCTCGGCCTGGGCGCGATGCACCAGTGCGGCTGGACCGGCCTGGTCGCGAACCTCGTGCAACGCAAGTACCGGGTCGACATTCCGGCGTTCTGGCGCGAGCAGGCGCACCCTGCAGCTGCTGATGCGCCGGGACAGCCTGGTTGAAGCGCGGGGCTCGACCTGCATGATCCAGTTCAAGCGATGAAGAAACTGCGTGTCAACGGGTCAGAGCATCGGGTCGACGCTGCCGACGACGTGCCACTGATGTACGTCCTGCGCAACGACCTCGGACTCAAATCGGTCCGGTTCGGATGCGGCAGCGGCCAATGCGGCGCCTGCCGCGTTCTGATCGACGGGCGCGCGCTCGCCTCGTGCGACACACCGCTGTGGGCCGCGCTCGACAAGTCGATCACTACCGTCGAGGGGCTGGGGTCGCCGCAGGCGCCGCATCCGCTGCAAACTGCTTTCATCGACCTGCAGGCCGCGCAGTGCGGCTACTGCACCTCGGGCCTCCTGATCACTGCGGCGGCGCTGCTGGCGGCGAATCCGTCGCCGACGGCGATCGAGGTGCGACAGGCGCTCGACGCCAACTTGTGTCGATGCGGTGCCCACAACCGTGTCGTGCGGGCGGTTCTGAAGGCTGCCCAGGTGATGCGGTGAGCGCAGCCTCGAGGCTCCCGGGTAGCCTGTACAACAACCGGCGACTTTCGCAGTGGCTGAGGCTGGCGGGGCAGGGCATCGTCGAGGTTCGTGCCGGCAAGGTCGAGCTCGGCCAGGGCATCGTCACTGCCCTGGCGCAGATCGTCGCCGACGAACTCGACGTCGCCGTCGAGCGCATCTCGATGGTGCCGGCCTCGACACCGAGCAGCCCGAACGAGGAGGTGACCTCGGGCAGCCTGTCGGTGCAGGAGTGCGGCCTGGCGCTGCGCCAGGTCTGCGCCGAGGCGCGCGCCTTGTTCACTGAAGCGGCGGCCGCGGCGCTGGGCGTGGCGCCGCAAACCTTGACGGTGCGCGACGGAACCTTCTCGGCGCCGGATGGCCGGAGCATCGACTACTGGGCCTTCGCTGCGCAGGGACTGCTCGAGCGCGACGCCACGGGCCGCGTGGCACCCAAGGACGCGACCCGGCATGTGCTGATCGGTCGCTCCTTGCCCCGCAGCGATCTGCCCGACAAGGTCTTCGGCGTCCCTCGCTTCGTTCACGATCTCGAGATGCCGGGTATGTGCCACGGGCGCGTGCTGCGCCCGCCATCACCCGCGGCGACGCTGGTGGCGCTCGACGAAGAGCCCGCCCAGGCCCTGGCCGGCGTGACGGCAGTGGTTCGCGACGGCAGCTTTGTCGGCGTCGTCGCGACGCGCGAGGAAGTCGCGTTGCGCGCGCTGGAGCGTCTGCGCGCCGGCGCGTCATGGCACGAAGTCCAATCCTTGCCTGAGGCCGCAGGGCTTGTCCAGTGGTTGAAGCACGGTCCGGCTGAGACCCACGTGGTGGCCGACAAGGCGAGCACCGTGGCGACGCATCCGGCGCGAACGATGCGGTCTGAATTCTTTCGCCCGTTCACCGCTCATGCCTCGCTCGGGCCGTCTGCGGCGGTCGCCCGCTGGAATGGCATGGAACTGGACGTTTGGTCGCACACGCAGGGGATCTACAACCTGCGCACCGACTTGGCGATGGCGCTGCGCATGCCGGCCGAGCGCATCAGGGTGCAGCATGTCGAAGGCGCCGGCTGCTACGGGCATAACGGCGCCGACGACGTTGCCCTCGACGCAGCGCTGCTGGCGCGCAGCGTGCCCGGTCGGCCGGTGAAGGTGGTGTGGTCGCGCGAGGACGAGTTGGCCTGGGCGCCCTTTGGCGCTGCCATGGCGATCGAAGTCGAGGCCGACCTGGACGGCGCCGGCGACCCGCTCGCCTGGCGCCACGAAATCTGGAGCAATGGGCATGGCTGCCGTCCGGGGCGCGCGGCCACGCCGGGGCTGCTGGCAGCGTCGCATCTGGCCGACCCCTTCGAGCGGTTGATCGCGGTGAATCCGCCGATGCCCGCCGGCGGTGCCGAACGCAATGCGGTGCCGGCGTACGACTTCCCCGCCAGCCGGGTCGTCTGCCATCGACTCCTGGACATGCCCATCCGGACGTCGGCGCTGCGCTCGCTCGGCGCCTTCGCGAATGTCTTCGCGATCGAATCGTTCGTCGACGAGATCGCGCATGCCAAAGGCGAAGACCCGGTCGAGTTCAGGCTCAGGCATCTGCCGGACCCGCGGGCGCGGGCGGTGATCGAGGCCGCGACGCGGCGTGCCCACTGGCGCGGCTGGCGGCCCAGCGAGACCCGCGGGCACGGCGTCGCCTATGCGAAGTACAAGAACCTCGGCGCCTACTGTGCCGTGGTCGCCGAGGTCGAGGCGGGGCGTGAGATTCGCGTCACACGGCTCGTCGTGGCGGTCGATGTCGGCCTGGTCATCAACCCCGACGGCGTGGTCAACCAGATCGAGGGCGGCGCGATCCAGGCGAGCAGCTGGACCCTCAAGGAGGCGGTAGCATTCGACCGAACTCGAATCACCAGCACCACCTGGGAGCACTACCCCATTCTCAAGTTCTCCGAAGTTCCGGCCGTCGAGGTCGAGATCGTCAGCTCGGCCGGCAGCCCTTCGGTCGGAGCCGGCGAGGCAGCGCAGGGTCCGACGGCCGCCGCTATCGGCAATGCGGTCTTTGCCGCGCTCGGGCTGCGTGTGCGCGAGCTGCCGATAACGCCCGAGCGCATCATCGCGCTGGCGCTCTGAGACGGCATGGCCAAGCTGCGCCTTCAGGTTCTGAGTGGTGGCGCCGCGCAGGGCTTGATGACTTCGATCGCGGCCGAGCATGGTTTCGAGCTGGCGGGCAGCTTTGGCGCCGTGGGTACGATGAAGGACAAGCTGCTTGCGGGTGAACCGGCCGACATCGTCGTCCTGACCGCGGCCCTGATCGCCCAGCTCGGTCGAGAGGGCCATGTTCGTGCCGGCAGCGCCGTCGACCTCGGTGGGGTGCGAACCGGTGTCGCGGTGCGCGTTGCCGACCCGCGTCCCGACATCTCCGGCGGCGACGCGCTGCGCCAGGCCCTGCTTGCCGCCGACGAGATTTACCTTCCGGATCCGCAGCGCGCCACGGCGGGGATCCATTTTGCGCGGGTATTGGACAAGCTCGGCATCAGGGAGGCGATCGGCGCGCGCCTGCGGACCTTCCCGAATGGCGCGACGGCGATGGGTGCAATGGCGCGCGCCACGGCAGCTCGCGTCATCGGTTGCACCCAGGTCACGGAAATCCTGCACACGGACGGCGTCGCGCTCGTGGCGCCATTGCCTGCGGGCTTCGAACTCGTGTCGGTCTACAGCGCGGCCGTGGCAAGCCACGCCAAGGACGGCGACGCGGCGCGGCGCTTCATTGCCCTGCTCAGCGCAGACGCGGCGCAGGCGCAACGCACCGCTGCAGGCTTCGAGTCCTGAGCGACGCGGCCCGCTGCCGCGGCGCTACAGGCCCAGCACCTCGAGTCGCGCCAGCCCGGCGCCGCTCAGGATGAGCGTTGAAGCCGCCGCGCGGACCGACCAGCCGCGGTTCGTCGACGAGTTCGATGTGCTGATGGGCTGGCGGAGAGGGCGGGATTCGAACCCGCGGTGGGTTATTGGCCCACACACGCTTTCCAGGCGTGCGACTTAAACCGCTCATCCACCTCTCCGAGGGGCGCCAGTTTAGCGGACGGCCCTCGGCGCGCCGGTCTTGCGTACAACGGGCCCGGTGGCGGTTTCGTCGGCGTGTGGCGAGGTGCCGCGCCCGAGCCACTGGGCGCTCGAACGGCCCTCGGGGGCAGCGCCTGGAGCGCTGTGAAATGTCAGGCGGTAACAGGCGCTGAATCCTGCCGGGGGCTCGACGGGGCCGAAGCTCGCGTTGTGGATGGCGGCGATTTTTTCGACGACGCGGTGGCCCAGGCCCAGGCCCAGATTCAAAGCCGGGCGGGGCGCCACGGCAGGGGCAGCACGCGCGCCGACGCTCGCGCCGTTGTCGCACACCTGAAGCCAGTGTTCAGCGGGGTCGACTTGCACCTCCACCAGGGTGCCCTTGGGCGTATGGCCGAGCGCGTTGTCGATCAGGTTGCGCAGGGCGAGTTCGAGCAGGACGGCATGCCCCTTCAAGGGGAAGCCCGCCGCTGCGGCGAGCGCCATTTCGTGCCCGCTGTGCAGCGCGGCCGCGCCATAGTCGGCCAGGACGCGCGCGGCCAGCGCAGTCA
>JBAQUQ010000426.1:0-49043 GCA_049297615.1 Burkholderiaceae bacterium | reverse complement strand
CTGCGAAGGAGGGTTCGGCCGCGACCAATGCGTCAGCGATCTTTCCCAACTCCGGTGTCAACAGAAAGCGTTCGTGCAGCGGATCCGCTGCAAGTCCGGCCGACGTGCCGAGCGCGAAGAAGACACCGAGCAAGGCGAAGGCCCAGCGCTTGGACGCACTGGTGGCGACGAACAGAAAAGCCAGAACACTGAAACTGCCCAGCGTACACAGCACCGTGAGCACGACCGGCGCGGGCAATCCCTGGCCAGCGAGTGAAGACGCCAGCATCACATCGAACGCGATCGGAACCGGCAGCACGACACCGATGGCCGCGGTGACCAGAATCGCGCCGAGTCCGTCGTAGTGCGCAAGGTCCGCAGTCGGATGCAGCAGCACCAGCAAGGCACCGAGGCTGCCCGCGAACAACATCAGCGGCACAAGCCGGACCGACAGATCCATCAGGCGGTGCAAGAAATCGGCGCACGCCCATGGCAGCGCGTGCAACCACGACTCCTTGCCCGGCATCGGCCGAATCGCGCAAGCCCCTGGAAGGGCCGCGGCCAGGTCCCCATGCGGCACGTCGGCCAGATGTTGCGCGTGATGGACGCCGAACGCCCGCGACAGCAGCGGCAGTGCGACGAACAAGACGATCAGGCTGACCGCCACCTTGGTCAGCGCCATATAGAGCGGAAACAAACTGAACACCATCGACAGCGTGACGATGTTGAGCGTGGGCGAACTCAGCATGAGCGCGAATGCGGTTTCCACGCGGCCCGAACGCAACACGCTCTTGAACACCGGTGCGGAGCAGTTGACGCACAAGCCGAGCGGCACTCCGATGGCCACACCGATTGCGCTGTTCGACCATGGACCCGCGCCGCGCCTGAGGGTCGGGAAGTAGTCGAACAGGGTCAGCATCATCGCCGCGATCGATATGCCGAAGCCCATGCCGCGCATGTTGGCGTGAACCCAGTTGACGGTCGTGACCGCCCAGCGTTTTACGAAGGGCGCCTGGGCGTCGATGTTGAGCACGGGCCAGGGTGAAATGTCGCCGATGCTCGAGCCGGCCTGCGCCATTTGCGCCTTGCGGTCGAGGTCAGGGTAGCGCGAGAAAAACCAGAATGAGAACGCGGTGACGACCATCAGGCCGATGATGATCAGGGCGCGCCTTTTCGGATCGAACTCGGCCGATGCGATGGCCTTGCTGCTCAGCATGTCGATGGGTGACTCGTTGAAGCGACGAGAAGCCGGGCACGCCGCCTCGGCTCAAGCCGAGCCGAGGCGACGCAGTCCTGGTTCATCTGAGCGCGCACTGCGCAATCGTTGCCCTGTTCGTCGCCTGCGTACACAGATAGCTCGCGACCAAATTGATGTCCGCGAGAGACATCGTCTTCATCGACTCCGGCGGCATCTTGCGAACATCATTGGCCGGCATCAATAGTCGCGTGATGGCCACGCCGATTTCGGCGTCGCGTTCTGCTGCGGTGAGTACCCCACCGCTGCCATTGCTCATCGCGGCAAGGTTGACGTTGAAGCGCGCGCGGGTGATGTTCTGATCCAGCGTCGAGTTGTGGCACTGCGTGCACATCTCGGTCACGACTCCGGCGCCGTTCAGTCCCGGTCGCGGCGCGATGCCGGCGATCTCGAACAAGCGCGTTGTCTTGTACACGTTGCGCAGGTCGGGCAGCGCGCTGGCCGTCAGGGTGCCGGCACGGAAGTTCGTATAGGCCTGCGTCATCGTGGCGAGCGTGGCCGACTCCGTGATCTTGATGTCGTGGTAGGGCACGGGGATCGCCTGGCCCGCCACAGCGCGATTGAAGATCGTGTTCCAGGCAGCGCTCGCTCCCGCAACGTCATTGTTCTGCGGCTGGCCCGGGGTCTGATTCACCTGGTTCTCGATGTTGGCGCTGTTGAACTGGTTCGGTTGGTTGCCGAAACCGTTGTCGCGCACCAGATCTTCGAGCAGGGCCGGATCCGACGAACTGATCAGCGCCCCTGGAATCCCTGCGTAGCCCTCGTTGCCTTTGGCCGCTCGATAGTCGGCGATCAGGGCTTGTCCGCCGACGCGGTTGTCGCGGAAAAAGTGGTTCCAGGGATTTTGCAACTCCTGCATGCGCAAGATCCGTCGCGTCGCCGGACCACCCGGCTGGTGGCATTGGGTGCAGTCGACAGTCGTGTTCTTCAAGTCGCCTTCATCGTAAATCTGAAACGTAAGCCAGTTGCTTTCGACCGCCGGCGTCAGCAAATCGCCGGGGGTGCAGCCGTTCACTGTGTTGTTGCATGCCTGGGTGAAGCGCGCCAGGTAGAAGTCGAGCGCGCCCGAGGTGGGGTCGTGCGCAATGATTTCTGCGAATTGATCGCCGCGAACAAAACCCATGGCGACGAACCCCGGTATCGGATTGCCGGTGGGCGGCGTGAACAGAATCGCGCGGGGGTTGATCGCCGAAACGCTGCGCAAGACCAGCGAAGACGAGTGCCCGGACAGTGCAAACGCGGGGCCATTGCCTGCGTTCCCGTTATTGCCGCGCCCGGCCTGCGGGTTCGCCGGGAAGGCCAGGCCCAGTGCGGTTTGGAGCTGGGTCAAGGACGTGATGGTCGGATTCGCATTGCAAAAGGCGGTTCGCACTCTATCGTTCACATTGCGTGTGGCCAGGCGTGAACACAATGCCGTGCGCTGATTCGTGCCCGTGGGCAGACCGTTCAGCGGGTCGGCAATGAGTGTCGTCGCCACGGTCTTGTCGGTGAAGTTATCGAAGATGTATTGCGAGACCAGGGTGGCGCAGGCTCCGGTGCAGCTGCCGGGAGTCGCCGGCGCGGGCGGCATGCGGGTGGCAATGCTGTCCGCCAGTTGCGCCACGGTTCGCGCGGCTGTCAATGGCACCAGGCCTTTACCGTCTGTGCCGTGGCAAGCGGTACAGCCTTGCGCCACAAACAGTGAGGCACCGGTGGCCACCGGCGGGGGAACGGTCTTGATCGTGAAGTTGTCATAGACGTATTGCGCAAGCAGTGTGGAACAAGTTCCGCCGCAACTGCCGATGGCCGTCGGCGGCATGGTGCCTGCAATCGTCGTCGTAAGCTGGGCCACGGTGGTGGCCGCGGTCAATGCCGGGAAAATGGACACTCCCATGCCGTTGGCGCCATGGCACCCGGCGCAGCCGCGTTCCACGTAGAGCGCAGCACCCGTCTGAGCGGGAGCAGCCTTATCGGTGAAGCTGTCGAAAACGTACTGAGCGATCTGGGTCGCGCAGTCAGAAACGCAACTCCCGGGGCTCTGCGGCGGCATGCTGGTGGCGATGATGCTCGTCAGCTCGGCCACGCTGGCGGAGAAGGTCAACGCGGGAATCACCGTCGGCGAGGTGTCCGCCGCACCCGAGTTGATCGTGATGCCTTTGCCGTCGGCGCCATGACAACCGGCACAGCCGCGCTCCACGTACAGTGCGGCTCCCGTGCTTACAGCGGGACCGGTGGTGCTTGCCAGGGTCTCGGAACCGGCGCCACAGCCGGCGAATAGCGCAAGCATGACCGACAGCAACGCCCAGGACAGCGTGCGCTTGACAGCGCTGGGTAAAGTGTGCGGTGCGAGGATGAATCTATTCATGGCACCTTCTCCCAAGCTTGGTTGTGAAGGCCGCGACGCTACGCTCGGCGCAGACTTCGCCTGCAACCAGGAAGCTCGACACGTAAGTGCTTTCGTGCCGACACGATCAGCGCGACGCTGCGCTTGGGCCGCGCTGAAAGCGGCGCGCGACGGAGCAGGAATCTGAGAACAAACGGGCGGCCAAAAACCGCAATAAGGGCTCAGCTCTTCGCTTACAAAGCGACAAGGGCGTGACGAACTTGGCTTGTTCTTCGCAACCCGGGATGCCGGCACGTTTCTACGCAGACCTCGCGACAGTGCGCGGGGACGCCTCAGGAAGGTCTCGTCGCGCAGGCCGCGCCGATGCGGGACGCATCGGTCTTGCAGACCGCGCCGGGCCTGAGGCCCGGCCCTTCGCCAGGCACAAGGCGTCCTCAGGACGCCTTGTGTCCGGGCTCAGCCACGCAGGTGACACGCTACCCAGTGGCCATCGCTCGCTTGCTTGAATACCGGCACTTCGGTAGTGCACAAGGGCTTTTGCGCGATCGGGCAGCGGGTATGGAAGTGGCATCCGCTGGGGGGGTGGATGGGGCTGGGCACGTCGCCTTGCAGCATGATGCGCCTGCGCTTGACGCCCGGGTCCGGAATCGGCACGGCCGAAAGCAGGGCCTCGGTGTAGGGGTGCAAGGGCCTGCTGTAGAGCTCGCGCGACGACGCGACCTCGACAAAACGGCCCAGGTACATCACCGCGACGCGATCGCTGATGTGCTCGACCACCGACAGGTCGTGCGCGATGAACAGATACGTGAGATTGAACTTCGCCTGCAGGTCTTCGAGCAGGTTGATCACCTGCGCCTGGATCGAGACGTCCAGCGCCGACACCGCTTCGTCGCAGACCACCAGCTTAGGGCTCACGGCGAGTGCACGCGCAATGCCGATGCGCTGGCGCTGGCCGCCCGAGAACTCGTGCGGATAGCGGCGCATGTGGTCGGCGCTCAATCCGACGGTCTCCAGAAGATCGACGATGCGCGCCTCGTATTCGCCCGCGTTGCGCGTGAGCTTGTGGATGGTGAGCGCCTCTCCGATGATCGCGCCCACTGTCATGCGCGGGTTCAGCGACGCGTACGGGTCCTGGAAGATGATCTGCATGTCTCGCGCCAGCGACCGCAGCTGGCGCTTGTTCAGCGCGGTGACGTTGCGCCCTTCGAACCAGACCTCGCCCGAGGTCGGCTCGATGAGGCGCAGGATGCAGCGGCCCGTGGTGCTCTTGCCGCAGCCCGATTCGCCGACCACGCCCAGCGTTTCGCCCGCCGCCAGATCGAAGCTCACGCCGTCCACCGCGTGCACGCGATCGACCTGGCGCCGCAGCAGGCCGCCGCGCACCGCAAACTCCTTGACCAGCCCGGCCACGCGCAACAGCGGTTCGGTGGCCATGCTCACGCGTCCAGAATGCAGGCGACCTTGTGGCCGGGCGCCACTTCGCGCAAGGGCGGCGTAGCGGCTGTGCACTGGGCGCGAGCGTGCCGGCAGCGTGGCGCAAAGCGGCAGCCCTCGGCCGGCGCGATCAGTTTGGGAACGGTGCCGGCGATGGTTTCGAGCCGCACTTTGTGGGTCGCGGCGGTATCGATGCGCGGGATCGAGCGAATCAGGCCGCGCGTATACGGGTGGCGTGCCTGCGCAAAGAGGCGTCCGACCGGCGCCTCCTCGACCACCTTGCCGGCGTACATCACGACCACGCGCTGCGCTGTTTCGGCGACAACTCCCATGGCATGCGTGATCAGCATCATGGCCATGCCGAACTCCTGTTTCAGTTCACTGAGCAGCTCGAGGATCTGCGCCTGGATGGTCACGTCCAGGGCCGTCGTCGGTTCATCCGCGATCAGCAGTTGGGGTTGGCAGGCCAGAGCCATCGCGATCATGACGCGCTGGCGCATGCCCCCGGAAAACTGATGCGGATAGTCGCGCACGCGCCGATCGGCATTCGGAATGTGAACCCGCGCCAGCATCTGCACCGCCCGGTCCATGGCGGCGCGGCGGTTCATGCCCTCGTGCAGCCTCAATACCTCGGCGATCTGCTCGCCCACGCTGTAGACCGGATTCAGCGAGGTCATGGGCTCCTGGAAGACGATCGCGATCTCCTTGGCGCGGATCGCCTGCATCTGCTGCGAGGGCAGCGGCACCAGGTCGCGGCCCTGCCACAGGATGCGCCCGGCGACGATGCGCCCGGGCGGCATCGGCAGCAGCTTGAGCACCGACATCGCCGTGACCGACTTGCCGCAGCCCGACTCGCCGACGACGCCCAGCGTTTCGCCGCGCCCGACGTGCAGGTCGACGCCGTCGACTGCGTGCAACCAGCCTTCGTCGGTGGCGAAATGCGTCTTCAGGCCCTGGATTTCGAGCAGGGTCATCGGTTAGGGCCTGTTAACGCTCTGGAAGGGCTCGCGCCGGACCGCCACGGGCTGGGGGGCTAGGCGCGAGCGAGGCGGTGTGCCTGTGGCACACAACGAGCGCGCAACGACGCCCCGCAGCCCGTGGCAGCCCGGCCCTACGGGTGATCTCAGCAAACGGTCGCCAGCCGCGTTGCAAATCCTCGCCATAGCAGCCACTATGGCTGCGATTTGCGCCTTGCTGGCGACCGTTTGCTGAGTCACGCGAACTCTCCCAGAGCGTTAGCAGGCCCTACATCACCCGGCGCGGATCGAGCGCGTCGCGCAGACCGTCGCCGATGTAGTTGATCGACAGCACGGTGAGAAAGATCGCAGCGCCGGGGAACAAGGCCCAGTGCGGCGCGAAGTCGAGCAGGTCTTTCGCGTCGAACAGCAGGCGCCCCCAGGTGGGAATATCGGGCGGGAAGCCCAAGCCGAGGAAGGACAGTGTCGACTCGGCGATGATCGCCAGCGCCACGTCGATGGTGCCGGCGACGATCACCGGCCCCATCGAGTTGGGCATGATGTGACGCACCACCTGGCGCAGCGGCGAGGCGCCGAGCGCGCGCGCGGCCTCGACGAATTCCTTCTCGCGCAATGACAGGAACTGTGCGCGCACCAGGCGCGCCACGGGCATCCAGCGAAAACCGCCGATCACCAGCACGATCATGATGAAGACTCCCGTCTCAGCGCCGACCAATGCCTTCAGCGTGTCTCGAAACAAATAGATGATGAGCAGCAGAAACGGCAGTTGCGGCAGCGACAGAAACAGGTCGGTGAGCCACATCAGCACGGCGTCGACACTGCCGCGCGAGACGCCGGCGATGGCCCCGATCACGGTACCCACGATCACCGCGATCAACATCGCGGCCAGTCCCACCGCAATCGAAATCCGCCCGCCGTAGAGCATGCGAGCGAGCAAGTCCTGCCCGAGGTCGTCGGTGCCCAGGGGGTGCTTCAGGCTCGGTCCCTGCAGCTTGGCGGCGAAGTCGATCTCGTTGATGGCCACTTTCCAGAACAGCGGGCCCAGCAGCACCGCCAGCACGATAAGGCCCAGGATCACCATGCCGGCCAGCGCCAGCTTGTGCCGCTTGAAGCGCCGCCACGCCTCGTGGGCCAGCGACACCTTGCGGCCGCTAGCGATAGGAGATGCGAGGGTCGAGCCAGCCATAGAGCAGGTCGGCAATCAGGTTGAACAGGATCACCAGACAGGACAGGACAAAGGTCACGGCCATGATCACCGGGGTGTCATTGGCCAGAATCGACGTGATCAGCAACGAACCGATGCCCGGCACGCGAAAGATCTGTTCGGTGACGATCGCCCCGCCGAACACCGTGGGCATCTGCAGCGCCACCAGGGTGACGACCGGAATCATCGCGTTGCGCATCACGTGTTTGATGATCACGGCGCGTTCGGCCAGGCCCTTGGAGCGCGCCGTGGTCACGTAGTCGAGGCGGATCACGTCGAGCACCGCCGAGCGCACGTAACGCGTGTACGAAGCCGCCTGGAACAGCCCCAGAACCGCCACCGGCATCAGCGCCTGCTTGAAATGCGCCCACCACCAGCGCCAGCCGGTCTCGGCGATGTCGGCCCGGTAGACGAAGGGCAGCCAGTCGAGCTGGATGCTGAACACGAGAATGAAAAGCAGACCGGTGAAAAATGTCGGCAGCGAAAAGCCGATGAAGGCCACGGTATTGGCGATCTGGTCGAACACCGAATAGGGGCGCGTGGCGGCATAGACGCCGATCGGCAGGGCAACCAGCAGCGCCAAGATCTGCGACGAGCCGATCACCAGCAGGGTGGTCGGCAGGCGCTGCATGATGAGGTCGTCGACGTCGACACGGCTGATGAACGAAAAGCCCCAGTCGCCCCGCAGCATCGAGCTGGCCCAGCGCATGTAGCGCACCGGAACCGGGTCGTCCAGGCCGAACTGCGCGCGCAGATTGGCGCGCACCTCGGGCGGCACATTCGGGTTGGTGGCAAGTTCCTCGAAAGGGTCCCCCGGGGCGAGCGCCAGTACCGTGAACAGCACGATGCTGATGCCGATCAGGCTCGGAACGGCGATCAGCAAGCGCCGCAGCAGGTAGGCGCCCATCACCGAGGTCGCATCACGCTAGCGCTCGCGGCCCAGGTTCAGGCCTCGCGGTACCAATCCTTCAGCAGCCACAGGTCGTTGTCCCAGCCCGAGACCGGCGCACGCAGGTTGCCCACCCGTGCCTGCACGCGCGGGCGGAACACGACCGGGATCACGACGCGGTTTTCGATCACCAGGTCATTCATGCGGATGAACAGCGCGGCGCGCTTGACCGGGTCGAGTTCGCTTTGCGAGGCCTTGTACGCCGCGTCGTAATCGTCATTGCGCCAGCGCGTGATGTTGCGGCCCTGCCATTTGTTGTCCTTGCTCGCCACCAGCCACGAGCAGTACTGGTTCATGAAGATCTCGGGGTCGGGCTGGGTCATCGTCGTCGTGAACATCTCGATGTCGGTGTAGAACTTGGTATACGTGTCCGTATTGGCCACGTCCGACGAGAAAAACACCGACGCGGTGATGGCTTTCAGCTCCAGGTCGATTCCCGCCTTCTGGCACGCCTGCTTGATGATGGCCTGGGTCTTCTGGCGTGGCGCATTGATCGAGGTCTGGTAGACGTACTTGAGCTTGACGCCGCCCTTGGCACGAATGCCGTCGGCGCCCTTTTTCCAGCCCGCGGCCTCGAGCAATTCGTTGGCCTTGTCGACGTTGAACTCGAATTTGGTGTTCTTGGAACGGAACTTCTCCGGGTTGTTGAGGAAGTTGCGCGTCGCCACGCCGGTGCGGCCGTAGATGTGGTCCTGCACGGACTGGCGATCCACCAGCAGGTTCAGCGCCTCGCGCACTGCCGGGTCGCTCAGCGAAGGGTGTTTGGTCTTGGCGCTGGCGCGCTCGCCGTCGACCTCGGTCCAGGGGTCGGTGGTGTTGAGCAGGATGAATTCGATATTGCCGCCCGCCACGATGCCGGTCTGGCCCTTGCCGCCCGCTTCCAGGCGCTTGAGGATCTCGTCTTCGACCTGCAGATTCCACGCATAGTCGTACTCGCCGGTCTGCAACACCGCGCGCGCTGCCGAGACGGCGTCGCCGCCGCCCTTCATCTCGATCGAGTCGAAGTACGGCCGGTTCGGCTCGTGGTAGTTCATGTTGATCTCGCCGCGCACCATGTCGCCCGGTTTGAAATCGACGAACTTGTAGCACCCGGTGCCCACCGGCTTGAGATTGTTGGGTGCGTCGCGTGACTTGGAGCCCGTGTAGGCCTCGAACAGGTGTTTGGGCAGAATCATGCCGACCGTGCCGACCAGGGGATCGGCCCAGAACGGTGTCGGCTTCGGAAAGGTCACTTTCACCGTGTGGCTGTCGACCTTGTCGAACTTGACGTCCTTGTAGGAGTTGGTCGTGACGGTGGCCGTCGCCGGGTCTTGGGTGTATTCGGCGGTGAACACCACGTCGTCGGCAGTGAACGGCCTGCCGTCGTGCCATTGCACGCCGCGCTTGAGCTTCCAGGTGACGGACCGGCCGTCGGCCGCAACGCCACCGTTTTGCCGGCTCGGCACTTCGGCGGCCAGGATGGGGACCAGCTCGCCGTCGTCGTTCCAGGCAGCGAGCGGCTCGTAGAAGATGCGCGAACCTTCCTGGTCCTTGGTGCCGGTGGCGAAGTGCGGGTTCAGCAGGGTCGCGCCCTGCCACCACAGCAGCTTCAGCGCTCCGCCACCGCCGCGCTTGGTGGGCTTATAGGCCGAAGCGGTCTGCGCCTGGCTGATGCCCGAATATGTCAGCATCATGCTGGCCATGGGCGCACTCAGCCCCAGGCCCAGCATGCGTTCGATGAACTCACGCCGCGGCAAGCGGCGATGGCGCACGTCTTCGATCAAGTCGCGAATTTCACGTTCCTGCATGGTGTACCTCCAATAATCCGGTCGCGGGGCCAGCCAAGCCGGTTGGTGCCAATGCGAAACGCGCCGCAAGGCCCGCACAGCGGCGCAAGTGGCCGATGGTAGCCATCGCCACAGGCTTCGGTATCCGGGTCCGCCCGGGGCAGGCCAGCATTGCGAGATGTCATCCGCGGCGCTTGCAGCGCGGGAAAATTCGCCCTGGACTCTTCTGCCACAAGCCCGAGAGGCTGGGTAACATCGGCCCCGCCAAGGCCCGCTTTCGACGAGCGGGCCGCCCCGATGGAATTAGGCACCGGAGAATGATTCATGGCCGATCTGAACGCGATGTTTGACAAGGCAGTGGCCGACTCGAAGAGCCTGCCCGAAAAGCCCGGCAACACGACCTTGCTCAAGCTCTATGCCCTGTACAAACAGGCCAGCATCGGTGACGTGCAAGGCGAGCGTCCGGGCTTGACCGACATGGTGGGCCGCGCCAAGTGGGATGCGTGGAATCTCGAGAAGGGCAAGGCCAAGCCCGCGGCGATGCAAGACTACGTCGACTTGGTCGAGTCCTTGCAGTAACGCTGCGCGGCGGACCCCACCCGTAGCGGGGCCTTACCGGAGTGCGTCGCGCCGGCCCCGCGCAAAAGATTTCTGCGTTGCCGGTCCCTCAAGGGCCGCCGCAGCCCCGATTCTTCTGAAACAATCGGGGCATGGACATGTCAGACCCCCACGGCAGGTCGGTCGTCACGCCTGACCTGCCGGACGAGGCCGGCACCAGTGGGTCGGCGCAGCAGTGGTTTGCACTCGTCGGCGAGTTCGGCGCTGACGTTGCCGGCCCGCTGACGCGGGCGCTGGAACGTATCGATTCACTCACCAGCAGCGGCCGCATCAGGCGTGCCGACTTGACGGCTTTGCGCGAGGAAGTTCAACAGGCGCGCCAGGCCGGCATGCTGGGCCAGCAGCTGATGAATCTCGCTTCGGGCGGCCTGCGTCCAGCGCCGGAGCGGCTGGTGCTCGACGAGGTGGTGCAAAGCGTGCTGAGTCAGCGTGCAAGCGACGCCTCGCAGCAGGACGTCAGCGTCGAGGTTGCGACCGCGCAGGCTGAAGTCATGGTCGATCCGACGCTGACGTTCTGCCTGCTCAACACCCTGTTCGACTGGGCCCTGGGCAACGCTGGCGGCCGCTGCGAATTCAAGACGTGCGTGGGCGCCGAGTCCGGCAGCCTGCAGCTCGAATGTCGTTTTGAGCCGCGCGCCAGTGACGCGCTCACTATCGATCTGGCGGAAACGGTTCGGCCCCCGCGCCTGAACGCGCTGGCGTGGCGCATCCTCGAGCAAACCGCCGCGGCGATGGGCGTCACCCTGCACGTCCAGGACGACGCCCGAATCGTCGTCTTGACGCTGCATTTCTTGCGCGCCACGCCGCAAGAGGCGGCCCCAGGGGCGCCGGAGGTTGCCGATGCGAGGTCGGTCGCGCCGCGTGATTCGCGGCCGCTGGCCGGAAGCCAGGTACTGGTGATTTCGTCGCGCCGTGAGATGAGGGTCCAGATTCGCGACGCCTTGCGCAACATGGGTCTGCTGATCGACTTCGTCAGTTCAGTCAGCGAGGCGACAGAATTTTGTCAAGGTGGCGCGCCCGACGCCGTCATTGTCGAAGCCATCCAGCGCGGTGAGAGCTTCACCAAGTTTCGCGAGGAGCTCTGCGCCGGCGCGCCGGACTCGGCCTTCGTGGAAATCGTCGAACGGGGCCGCACTTTCGACAAATCCGGCGTGGCCGGCGCCGACCTGGGTCGCGTGGGTCGCGACATCATCGACACGGCCCTGCCGGCTGCGCTGCTGCACGAGCTCGCCAGGGTCTCCCGCGCGCGCACTGAGCGCACGGGTGCACCCTGAGCGCGCGGCGCGACCCGGTTTTCCAAGTCGGCACCCGGCGAAGTCTGACCCTAATAGGGTGCGGGCCAGACGAAGCGCCGGCAAATCCTCTCGTAGCGCGAACGCAGATCGGTCTCGTCCAGTGCGGGCATGTTCAGCACGGCCCAACGGTGTGAGCCCAGCCACTTGAGGTCGCGCTGCAGCGATCCCCCTTTTTTCGGATACAGCTCCAGGCGCGCCTCGGGGTATTCGCGCGCCAGCCAGGCCAGGTCTTCGCGATCGGGCAGACGCGGACACGATGTCGCCCCAAAGCTGCGCCAAACGAAACTGGCCGCAGCGCCGAAACGCGGTGCGTGGGCTGCCGGCAGGGGCCGGTTCAGCGCCATCGCAAAACCCAGCTCGTAGGTGTCGATGCCCAGCACCCAATCGTAGAACTGCGCGAGCTGGGCCGCCAGGCGCGGGTTGACCTCGATCAGCTTGAGCGCGCCGGTGTGGGGGTGGATGAAAAACTCGAGGTTGAAGAACCCGTGGTCCAAACCGTAGCCGTGCACGACACGTTCGCTCGCTTCGCGCACTCGCTCGTGCAATCGCTGCCCATTCGACCCCGGGAAGGTGAAGCGCATGAAGGAGTTGGTGCCGGGGTACATCACTTCGTCGGTGATGCCCAGCAGCCGCACAGCGCCTTGGTGAACATAGCCGTCGACATTGATCTGCCTGCCTTGGAGCAGTTCTTCGACGATCAACTTGCGCGCGTCGATACGCAATCCCGGGAACCTTCGCAAGGCCTGGTTGTGCGGCTCGATCAGGCGTTTGATGACGTGCTTCTCCCAGGGCTTGAAACGCAGATGTTCGATCAACTCCTGCGGGCCGTCGCAGCGCCGCGCGAGCACGGAAAACGTCGCCTTGACCGGCTTGACGAACAAGGGATAGTGCAAGCACTCGGCCTCTTCCAGCGTGATCGTGTAGGGGATGATGTCGAATTCGGGGCACAGGTCGGGCGCAAATTCACGCAGGCGCAAGCGCGCTTCGTACTTGTGTTGCGAACACAGCAAAACCTCGGGGTCGGCGCCCGGCAAGCCGAGCCGCTCGGCAACCAGGGCCGCAGCGAGCGCACCGAATTGTTCGTTGGAGCTGAACACGGCGTCGATGCGGCCGCGATAGCGAGCCACCAAGGAATCGACGAATTTCCAGACGTTGAACCACATCAACCTGGCATTGCTTGGAAAACTGAACAAGTCGAAGCCGTGCTCGTGGAAGCGGTAGCGCCCGCTGCGTTCGTAGTGAGGCAGCACGCGGCCGTCCCAGTCCGCGCCGAACAGGACGAGAACGCGCGCCGGATGCATGGCCACCGCGGCGGCGGCAAGCGGCATGGGCTGCAGGAAGGGCGCAATCGACGCGATCGACACGTCGTTGAAGCGCTCGGCCAGTGCAACAAAGGGAAGAGGATCGTTCAGGCTCATCGCGTGGGCATTGTCAGGTATACGCTGCCGCGCGATTCCAATTCCCGCAGGCGCGCTGTGCACTTGCCAAATGTGCCACGCTCATCGTACGGCCAGGCCCACCGCCGCGGCGCCGACAATGAGCAAGGCGGCGACGCCGATGGCCGCCGTCAGCGGCCGGCCGCTCGTCACGACGAGCAAGAGCGTCGATGCCAGCGGCGTCAGGTAACTCAGCACACCGATGCGCCGCGGGTCGCCGCGCTTCAGGGCCGCGTCCCACAGAAAGAAAGCCCCTCCCAGAGGTCCCAGGCCGAGCAATGCGATGAGCCCCCAATCGCGCGGCGTGAGGCTCGCGGCAGGCTCGAGCCACATGTGGCACAACAGGGACAGCAGGCCCGACACCAGACCGAACAAGCCGATCGCCGACGTAGGGAAAAGCGCGACACGCTTGGTCAACAAGGAGTAACTGGCCCAGACCCAAGCCGAGCCCAATGCCGCGAGATAGCCCCAGGCGGATTCGCCGCCGAACCCATCGAGGTCCCGGTCGGCAAGCATCGCCAACGCAGCGCCGGCAAAACCGACCAGGGCTGCGCCGAGGTGCACCGGGCTCGAATGCAGTTCACGCAGAAACAGCGGCGCCAACACGACCATGAACAAGGGCCACAAGTAGTTCACCAGATTGGCACTGACCGGGGGGGCGTGGCGCAGCGCGATGAACAGCAGGAAATGAAAACCGAACAGCCCGTAGACACCCAGAAGCAGGGTGCCTGGCCGCACGCGCCACTGTTGCGCGAGCGGCCAGGCTGGGATGCTGCCGATCAGCAGACCCAGCCCCGTCAACAGAAGCGGCGGTACATGCGACAGCATGAGGCCCAGGGTGGCCAGGGTCGACCACAGCGCGACCGCGCCGAGCGCGCAAAGGGTTGAAGTCAAGACTGCGTTGAACCCAGGACGGCAGGGTGCTCAAGACGCCGTCGCGCCCTGGACGCCGGCCGCATGCGCTTGCCGGTCGGCGTGATAGCTCGACCGCACCATCGCGCCCACGGCGGCGTGCGCGAAGCCCATGCGTCGCGCCTGCGCCTCGAACATCGCAAAAGTGTCGGGATGCACGTAGCGCTGCACCGGCAGGTGGTGCCGACTCGGCGCGAGATATTGGCCGATCGTGAGCATGTCGATGCCGTGCTCGCGCATGTCGCGCATCACCGACAGGATTTCTTCGTCGGTCTCGCCCAGGCCCACCATCAGGCCGCTCTTGGTGGGAACCTGGGGCGCAATGGCCTTGAAGCGCTGCAACAGGCTCAGCGAAAAGGCGTAGTCCGAACCGGGCCGCGCCTGGCCGTACAGGCGCGGCACGGTTTCCAGGTTGTGGTTCATGACGTCGGGCGGCGCCGCTTGCAGAACGGCCAGCGCCCGGTCGAGCCGGCCGCGAAAATCGGGCGTGAGGATTTCAATCTTCGTGCGCGGCGACAACTCACGCGTGCGTCGAATGCATTCGACGAAGTGGGCCGCCCCACCATCGCGCAAATCGTCGCGGTCCACACTCGTGATGACGACGTAGGCGAGTCGAAGCGCCGCGATCGTCCTGGCCAGGTTCGCCGGCTCATCCGCATCCAGCGGGTCGGGCCGGCCGTGGCCGACATCGCAAAACGGGCAACGCCGCGTGCACTTGTCGCCCATGACCATGAAAGTCGCCGTGCCCATGCCGAAGCACTCGCCGATGTTCGGGCACGAGGCTTCTTCGCACACGGTGTGCAGGCGGTGCTCGCGCAGGATCTGTTTGATCTCGTAAAAGCGCGTGCCGGCCATTCCCGCCTTGACGCGAATCCAATCGGGCTTCTTCAGCGGCTCGGCCTGCATCACTTTGATCGGAATGCGCGACGTTTTCGCCTGCGCTTTTTGCTTGACGCTGGCGTCGTAGGTGTTCACGCTGGCCTTGTTATGGATTTCATTCGACATGGTTGGGCATCAGGGTTGCGCAGCTTCGAAAGCTTGAACTTTCGCGAGCAGGTTCGAGATGCGCTCAAGGGGCAAGATGGGCCGCCAAGCTGTCGCCAAGCCGCACCGCAGCCTCCTGCCAGTCGGTGTGCACACCCAGTGTAGCCAAGTCCACTGTATCGAGCCCGACGTGGCCGCACGGGTCGATGGCACTGAAGGGCGCCAGATCCATCGCGACGTTCAGCGCCACGCCGTGATAACTGCGATGCCGGCTGAGCTTGATGCCCAGCGCGGCGACCTTGCCCAGGCCGGCGAACTTGTCGACGCCCGATGCGCGCAGCGCTGCATGGCCGAAGGGGTCCGACCGCCGCACGTAAACGCCCGGGGCGCCCGCGACGCGATGGCCGGTGACGCCATAACTCTCGAGCGTCTTGATCACACAGTGTTCGAGGCGATAGACGAACTCCTTGACGTAGATGCCTTGACGCTTCAAATCGATGAGCGGGTAGGCGACGACCTGGCCTGGGCCGTGGTAGCTGACCTGTCCGCCACGATCGGTCTGCACGATGCGGATCGTGCCTGCGTCATGTACATGTTGGGCGCGACCGCCAACGCCCTGCGTGAACACGGGATCGTGTTCGCAAATCCAAAGCCGATCGGGCGTCGTTGCGTCGCGTTGCCGCGTGAACTCACGCATCGCCGCCCATGTGGCCACATAGTCGACGCGGCCCAACAGTTCGGCCTGGAGCGCCTGCAACGTCATCAGCGAGACGCCCTCACAGCACCACCTTGACCATTGGGTGCGCCGTCAGGCTTTCGTAAAGCGCGTCGAGTTGTTCCCGGCTGGTGGCGGTGACGGTGAGCGTCACGCCGAGATACTTGCCGCCCGCGCTGAGCCGTGTCGTCACGGCGTCAGCGTCGAGCGCCGGGTCGAACCGACGAGCCACTTCGATCATCGCCTGCGCAAAACCCTCGACATTCACACCCATCACCTTGATCGGGAATGCCGATGGATACCCGATCGGCGACGCCGGCTGCGCCACGCTCGAGCCCGGTTCAGATCGAATGCACGGCTTTCGCCGTCTGGTAGGCCTCATACAGCTTCGCGTACACCGGTCCGGGCTTGCCGCGCAGGGCTCCATGCCCCACCGCTTGGCCGTCGAGCGTCGTCACCGGCAGGATTTCCTTGGTCGCCGAGCTGAGCAGCACTTCGTCGGCGGCCATCACTTCGGTTTCGGGAATCGGCCGCAGATTAAAAGCGATGCCGGTGTCTTCGCAGAGTTCGCGAATCAACTCGTAGCGAATGCCTTCCAGCAAATGCTCGCTTTTTGGCGGGCCCAGCACGGCGCCTTCGTGCACGACCCAGACGTTGCTGGCAGAAGCCTCGGTCAGGAAACCGGCGCGAAACAGTATCGTCTCGACGGCGCCATGGTCCGCCGAGAGCTGGCGCGCCAGCACATTGCCGAGCAAGGAGATGCTCTTGATGTCACCGCGCTCCCAGCGAAAGTCACGCGCCGTGACACAGGCCACGCCGACGTGGCGCTGTTCGTGACTGGGCGGATTCATCACACTCGTCATGATGAACACGGTGGGTGCGATGTCGCGCGGAATCACATGATCGCGCGGCGCGACGCCGCGTGTCACCTGAATGTAGACCAACTGATCCTGCGCGGCCGTGCTGTCAGCGAGCGCGCGAATCAGTTTGCGGCAGCGCTCCAACCATTGCTCGCTGGAATGCGGATTGGCGATGCGCAGCTTGCCCAGGCTGCGGGTGAGCCGTGCCATGTGCTCGTCCAAGCGAAACAGCTTGCCCGAGTAGACCGGCACCACTTCGTAGATGCCGTCACCGAAGATGAAGCCCCTGTCGAGCACCGAGACCTTGGCGTCGCGCAAGGACGAATATTCGCCGTTCAAATAACACAGGGTGTCAGGGATGGTTTGCATGGCAGCTCCCGGGAGGCAAATTTTCCCGATTAGACCCGAGTCCAGCGGCTGGCCGAAGTTCCCCGGGCCCTGGTGGGGCGGCCGCCATCAGCGAATCCACAAGCGGATCGTGTCCCAGATGCGCCCGAGCAGAGGGGCTTGTTCGACCGCCTCGAGCACGACCAAGGGCACGTCGACGACACCCTCGCCGTTCGGGCTCGTGACCTTGATCGTGCCGACCCGCTGGCCTTGGGCCAAGGGTGCCAGCAGCGGCTCGGTACGCTCGATTTGCGTCTTCAGTTTGCGCGCGTCGCCCTTGGCGATCGTGACGAACACCGCGCCGGCAGCACCGAGTTTGGCGACCCGGGTCTTGCCCTTCCAGACTTCGGGAGTGGCCAGGGCCCGAGCGTCGTCGAACAGGCGCACCGTATCGAAGGCCTGGAATCCCCAGTTCAAGAGATTCTGACTCTCATTGGCCCGCGCCTGCATCGACGTCGCGTTCAACAGCACACTGAGCAGCCGGCGCTTGCCCGGCGCCGTTCCCCCTGCCCCCAGATTGGGAAATATGCGAACCGCACTGGCGATCAGGCAATAGCCTGAAGCGGCCGTGTATCCGGTCTTCATGCCGTCCACGCTCGGGTCGCGCCGCAGCAGCAGGTTGCGGTTGGGCTGCGCGATGTTGTTGTACTTGTAGGAGGGGAGCGAATAGTAGGTGTAGAAGTCGGGGAAATCGCGAATGATTCGCGTCGCGATGATTGCCAGTTCGCGCGCCGTGCTGCTGTGCCCGGTTTCGCTCAAGCCCGTCACATTCTTGAAATGCGTGTTTTTCAGACCCCAAGCCGTGGCTTGCGCGTTCATCATCGCGACAAACTGGTCCAAGGAGCCTGCCACGCCTTCGGCGAGCGCCACCGAAGCGTCGTTGCCTGACTGCACGATCATGCCGCGCAGTAACTCGTCGACCTTGGGCGTCATCGTCGTGTCGATGAACATCAGCGAGCCGCCTCCCCTGCGCTCGGCCCAAGCGCGCTGCGACACCGGCAGGCTCTGCCCGAGCTCGAGTTTCTTGTCGCGGATCGCGCTGAACACCAGGTAAGCCGTCATCAGCTTGGTGAGCGAGGCCGGGTCCGCCGGCGCGTCGGCGTCGCGCTGCGCCAGAACCGTGTCGCTCGTCAGGTCGACGATGAAATAATTTTTTGCCGCCACGCCGGGCGGCTGCGGGGCCTGCGCGAGGGCAGGGCTGGCGAAACTCAGGGACGCCAGGGCCAAGACGAAGGCAAGGATTGAATTCATCGGTTTTGTTCGATTCGCGAACCGGGTGCGCTCGCCGGCTGAAGTTGCGCAAGCAAGACGCTCTTGAGCAGGGCGAGTTGTCCATGGAAAAAATGTCCCACGCCGGGGAAAACGATGACTGGCAGCGACTGTGGGCGTGCCCAGTCGAGCGTTGCCGCCAGGGGCACCACGTCGTCGCTTTCGCCGTGGATCACCACGCTGTCGGGCGGCACGGCAGGCAGGTGGTGCGCTCGCGTGGACGCAGCGACGAGCACCAGGCGTGAAGGTTTGTCCGACCCAAGGAGCCGTTGCGCCGCGCTCGCTGCGACGTAGCCTCCGAAGGAAAACCCGGCCAGTATCAGGGGCAGGGCCGGGTCGCGCAGCGCGGCAAGCACGGCCATGGCGTCGTCGATTTCGCCGATGCCTTCGTCCCAGTGCCCCAGTGACGCACCGACGCCGCGAAAGTTGAAGCGAACGCTGCGCCAGCCGAGCGCGACAAATGCGCGCGCCAGCGTTTGCACGACCTTGTTGTCCAGCGTGCCGCCGTGCACAGGATGCGGATGGCAGACCAGTGCTGTTCCCAGCGGCGTCGAGTCGGGCGCGTCGACCGCGCATTCGATGTCGCCGGCCGGCCCGGGAACGCTGTGGCGCATTGTTCGCGAATTCATTCGCGAATTCTCATCCGCGCAGCTCAGCGCCCGACATCGGCCGGCAGCAACAGGCGTTCAACCACTCGGCCGTTTTTCAGATGCGAATCGACGATCTCGTCGATGTCCTGCTGGTCGACATAGGTGTACCAAACCCCCTCCGGATAGACCACAGCGACCGGCCCGCCGGCGCAGCGGTCCAGGCAACCCGCTTGGTTGACTCGAACTCCCCCTGCACCGTTGAGTTTCTCGCCCTTGACGCGCTGCTTGCAATGCTCAAAGCTCGCCCGTGCCCGGTGCTGGGTGCAGCATGCCTCGCCGTTGTCGCGTTGATTGAGGCAGAAGAAGATGTGTCGCTCGTAGTAGCTCATGGCGGGGATTCTATGGGTGGTCCGTCGAGCGCCGTGCGGGGCGCGGGCGCTGACCCAGTCCTACGCCGGGCGCGCTGAGCGCAGCAGCAAATAGCCCAGCGCGACGAAAGGCCAGAGCCACCCGATCCATTGGGCGGCGCCGTGGAAACGGATGAAGTCGCCCTGCTCCCAGGCTTGCAGACTCTGCGCGAAATAGGGGTCGGCGGGAGCCTGCGCCACGCCCACAACGAGCGCAGTCAGCGCGATCAGGCCAAACGCCATGCAGGTGCGGGCCGCGATCCGGCTCGCCAGCGCGGCGAACACGGCGCCCAAGCCCAATCCGAGCCAGAACAAATCGGTGTGCCACGCAAAGGCGTGTTGGGGGCCGAAATTGAGCGCGGTGGACAGCGTGGTCGTCGCTGTTCCCAATCCCATGAACAGCGGCACCATGGCCAAGCGGCGCCATCCGGGGTGCGTGATCGTGAAGGCCAGCAGACATGGCGCGAGCAGGCCCAAGGCAACGGTGGACACTTCGGCCGACGCTGACAGTGGCAAGAAATCCTGAGCGGTCCAGATCGGCGCGTCCAACCACGGCGCAATCGCCGTGCCCTCGAAGATCGCCGCGAACATCTCATGCAGGCGCGGCAGGATTCGCCCGACGCCAAGCGCCACCGGCGTGGGAATCAGCAGCCCCAGCGGCCACGTCACCATCAAGGCCAGGGCGCCAGCACTGCTTTGGATAAACCATCGTTCGCGCACCAACTGCCAGCGGTCCACCCAACCCTGTCGATGAATCGCCATCGCCAGGGCGATGCCCAGTGCTGCGCCAAGGACATTCAAGCTCAAGTCGACATTCGACGCGACGCGCCGGGGCAGGAAGTTCTGCGTGAGCTCCATGCACAGCGACAGCAAGGCCGCCGTCAGCCACGCCTGACCGACGGCACGGCGCAGTGGCACGGCGCTGCGCACCAGTGCACCGAAAATCAACGCCCCAAGCGGCAGGTAACCCAACAAGTTGGCGCCAACGTCGAAAGCGGTCCACCAGCGCGGCCAGGGCAGAGCCAGGAAGGCAAAGGGATTGGCGTCGAATCCACGCCAATCGTCGAAAGGGTAGAGGCTCGCGTAGACAACCAAGGCCGCGTAGATCAAGGCCAGCGGCGCTGCCGAGCTCTGGTGCTTGCGTGGGGCCATCCCGCAGAGCTTGAAGGGGCCGTCGCAGGCCGCGGTCAGAACGGCCTGACGACCGCGAGCACGACAATGGCCGCAAAGATCAGCACTGACACTTCGTTGAAGACCCTGAACCAACGTTCGCTGCGGTGGTTTGCAAGCCTCTCGAAGCCGCGCAGCAAGGATCGGCACATGTGGTGATAGCCGATGGCCCCGAGCACGAGCACCAGCTTGACGTGCAACCAGCCACCGGCATAGCCCGAGAAATTGCCCAGCCAGAGCCACAGGCCCAGGGCCAGCGCCGCCACCATGAGCCCGCTGGAAAAGCGGTAGAGCTTGCGCGCCATCATGAGCAGGCGCTCGCGCTCGGCGTGGCTGTCGGGCGGGACCGTTGCCAGATTGACGAACAGCCGCGGCAGGTAGAACAGGCCGGCGAACCAACTGGCAACGAACACGACGTGAAAAGCCTTGACCCACAGCATCGCGGCATTATCGCGGGCGCGCCCACACGAAGGGCTGCTGCCGAGGTTCCCTGACGCCCTCGGGGAGGCTGAGCCCGCGCACAAAGGCCCGAAAGGGGCTCTGTGGCTGGCGAAGGCCATCCGGCCTGCAAGCCCGATGGCGGGCTCGCCTTGGCGAGTCCTGGGGGCACTCAAAAGAAAAGCCCTGACCGCAGGGCCAGGGCTTTGAAAGCCTTAACGCTGTCATCACGGTAAGGCGCCTGCTCAGGGAGGAAAAGCAGGGAATGACCGCCTTGCGGCTATCATTCGCCGACTACTTTAGCAGATGAAATGCGCATTTCCAGCTCCTTGGGGCCCGGAAAAACGCCTAGGAGACTGTCGGGCTTGGGGTCGGGCCCGAGCCCAAGCCCGACAGCCTCCCGGACCGACCCGCACCAAGGCGCGCACGCGCCGCGAACCCCGAACGCCCTCCGAGGCTGACACTCGTGCATACACCGCCCCCCTACCCGGCGAGCCGCCCGCGGCGACTGCGTCGCGACGAATTCAGCCGCGCGATGGTGCGCGAATCGCGGCTGCACGCATCCGACCTGATCCTGCCCGTGTTCGTGCTCGCTGGCCGGGGCGTCGTGCAAGACGTGGCCTCGATGCCCGGGGTGCAACGGCGCAGCCTGGACCGCCTGCTGGCTGTGGCCGAGGACTGCCTGCAACTGGGCATACCGGTGATGGCGCTGTTCCCCGTGATTGAGCCGGCTCTCAAGACGGAGGACGGCCGTGAAGCGCTCAATCCCGACGGGCTGATTCCGACCGTGGTGCGCGAACTGAAAGCGCGCTTTCCCGAACTGGGGCTGATGACCGACGTGGCCCTGGACCCGTTCACGACGCACGGCCAGGACGGACTGCTGGATGCGAGCGGTTACATCGTCAATGATCAGACGGTTGCCGTGCTGACGCGCCAGGCGCTGGTCCAAGCTCAGTGCGGCGTCGATATCGTGGCGCCGAGCGACATGATGGACGGGCGCATCGGCGCGATCCGCCAAGTCCTGGAGGCGCAGGGCCACATCCACACCAAGATCATGGCGTACAGCGCGAAATACGCGAGCGCCTTCTACGGTCCCTTTCGCGACGCCGTGGGCTCGGCGGCGAACCTTGGCAAGGGCAGCAAGAAGGTCTACCAGATGGACCCGGGCAACAGCGACGAGGCGCTGCGCGAAGTGGCCTTGGATCTGGCCGAAGGTGCCGACATGGTGATGGTCAAGCCCGGCATGCCCTACCTGGACATCGTGCGACGCGTAAAAGACGAGTTCCGGGTCCCGACCTTCGCCTACCAGGTGAGCGGCGAGTACGCGATGCTGAAGGCAGCTGCGGCGAACGGCTGGCTGGCGCACGACGCCGTGATGATGGAGAGCTTGGTCGCATTCAAGCGTGCCGGGGCCGACGGCGTGCTGAGCTACTTCGCGCTGGATGCGGCGCGTTTGTTGAAATCTGCCTGACCTGCCCCGCCGCTTCTCAGGCCGGGGCGAATCGAACCGGAATCAATAGGGATCCCTGAACCCGAGCGCCTTCAAGATATCGCTCTCGCAGGCTTGCATCGTCAGCGCTGCGCCGTCCTCCTGATGGTCCAGGCCCTGGGCGTGCAGCGCGCCATGCACGAGCAGGTGCGCGTAGTGGGCCTGCAGATCGATGTCGAGCTCGGCGGCCTCGCGTCGAACGACGGGCGAACACAAGACCAGGTCGGCAATCACCTTGGGCTGCTCCTGGTAGCCAAAGGTCAGAACATTCGTCGCATGGTCCGCGCCACGATAGTCGTGATTCAGGTTGCGCGCTTCGACGATGTCCACGCAGCGCACCGTGATTTCAGCAGGGCGCGTCAACGCCGCAGCCAGCCAGCGTCTCACTTTGTGGCGCGGCAAGAGCGCCTTGTCGCTTGGATCCGCGAACTGAAGCGACAGGGCGAAGGCTCGGCTCGGCATCAGGGCCTCAAGTCGGGTCGGCCCGTGCCGCGTCGTAAGCCTCGACGATCCGCGCGACCAGGGGATGGCGAATCACGTCGGCCGATGTGAACCAGACCGTGGCGATACCACGCACCGGCCGCAACACCCTTTCAGCGTCGACCAAGCCGCTCAACTGGCCGCGCGGCAGGTCGATCTGGCTCACGTCGCCGGTGACCACAGCCTTGGTGCCGAAGCCGATGCGCGTCAGGAACATCTTCATTTGCTCGGGCGTCGTGTTCTGTGCCTCGTCGAGGATCACGAACGCGTTGTTCAGCGTGCGTCCGCGCATGAAGGCGAGTGGCGCGACTTCGATGCTGCCCTTCTCGAAAGCGCGCGTGACTTTGTCGACCCCCATCAAGTCGTACAAGGCGTCATACAGCGGACGCAGGTAAGGGTCGACCTTCTGCGCCAGGTCGCCCGGCAGAAAGCCGAGCCGTTCGCCAGCCTCCACTGCAGGGCGGGTGAGCACGATGCGTTGCACACTGCTGCGCGCCAGCGCGTCGACGGCGCAGGCCACCGCCAGAAATGTCTTGCCTGTGCCCGCAGGGCCGATGCCGAACGTGATGTCGTGAACCAGGATATCGCGCAGGTAGGTTTGCTGGTTGACGGTGCGCCCTGCCAGATCGGGACGGCGTGTTTGCAGCACGATTTCGGCTTCGGGCGGGCCGCGCTCGGCACTCGAGCCGTCGCCGGTGGCAGCGCCGCTTTGCGCCTTTCGCAGCGCCACTGGCCGGCGCAAGTCGCTCTGTGCCTGAACCAGGACCAACTGCAATTGCTCGGCCGAGATCGGCCGGCGCGCGCGGTCGTACAAGGACTGGAGCAGCACGACGGCGCGCTCGGCACGCGGTTTCGCACCCTCGACGCGAAACGATGCGTTGCGCCGCGAGATGTCGACCTCGAGCGCGGCCTCGATGCTACGCAGGTGTTCATCCAATCCGCCGCACAGATTGGCAATGCGTGTGTTGTCGGGTGGAATGAAGGCGTGGCGGAGGATCAAGGCAAGCTCGGTTCAATGCGGCGCCGTGCATTGTCTCCCCAGGCCCCCACAGCCGAACCCGCTCGGTGCTGGCCGGCGATGCCAAGCAGTGCCGCGCAATCCCTGCGATGTCGGCGCGCGACCCTCGCGCAGTCGGTCCCATCCTGCACAATCGCCGCCGATGTTCGCAGCCGTTCGCATGCTTCCTGGGTTCGCGCCCTGCCACAGGCGATGGGCGGGATGCGCTGCGCTGATGGCGATTGCGGCTTGCGCGGCCAGCGCCGCACTCGCTGCCGCAGCGCCGGTGCAAGTCATCGACAGGGCCATGGCCGTGGCCGATGCGGGGTCCAAGTTTCCGCTCTCGCCCGCGGCGGTCGCCACGGCGCTGCCCGACGATTGGGCGGTGACGCGCCCGCTCCACGATGGCGTCGTTTGGTACCGCGTCAACTTCGATATTCCCGCCGGCACCGACCCGGACCGCCTGCTCGCGCTGTATATCGAACGCGCATGCAGTCACGTCGTGGTGCATCTCAACGGGCATCACATCCATGGCCATCGGACGTCGGAGTCGGTGCCGCGCGACTGTTCCTACCCGCAGTCGGTGCCTTTGCCCGCGGCGTGGCTGCTGCCCAAGGGCAACGTCGTCGATCTGCGCGTCCAGGGCCACGCCGTTCAGCGAGTCGCGGCGCGGCAACGCGCCGGGGGACTGTCGGTGCTGAAGATCGGGCCCAGCGAGGTGCTGGCGGTGCAGCACGCACGCGCAAGGTTCTGGAACATCGGTGCCGTGCAGGTCCTGAGCGTCGTGCTGGCGGTGCTCGGCCTTGCCGTCCTGGCGCTGGACTGGTGGAATCGGCGCAGCTCGCCTCTGCAACCCTATGGCTGGCTGGCTCTGGGCTGGTCGGCCTTGTCGCTGCGCCAGTGGCTGAGCGATCCGATGCTGGACAGCGCCATCATCGAATTTGTCGCCGCCGCCTCGTTCGCCCCGCTGGCCGCTGCCAGCATGCTGTTCTTGCTGCGCCTCGCGGGCCGGCGCTGGCGCCAACTCGAAAGACTGCTGTTGCCGCAATGCCTGCTGATGCCGCTCGCACTGCTGCTCGCCGGGCCGGCACGGTTGTTCGTGGCCGCGGCGCTTTGGAATACCCTGCTCGGCCTGGAATTGCTGGCGGTGATGGGCCAGTATTTGTGGATCACGCGCCGCCGGCCCCCACGGGAGTACTGGCCCACTGCGGCGGCGCTCGCCACGGTCGCGGCAGCCCTTGCGGTGGAGTTCGGATTACAGCGTGCTTGGCTGGCGATGCCGGCGGTGGACGTGACGCAGTTGATTTTGACCGCGATTGCGATCGGATGGGGCGCACGCTTGATTCACGGATTCGCCCAGACCTTGCAGGCCGCCGAGATCGGCAAGCGCAAGGTGCAGGGACGCGCGTTGGAGCTTGCCGCCGAAGCCGAGCGAAATTTCACGCAGATGGCCGACGCACGCATCGAGCAGGTCACAGCCCGGGAACGCAAGCGCATCGCCGCCGACCTGCACGACGATCTGGGCGCCAAGCTGCTGACGATCGTTCACACCAGTGACTCGGAACGCATCTCGACGCTGGCGCGCGACGCCCTCGAAGAAATGCGCCTGTCGGTGCGGGGCCTGACGGGCAAGCCGATGCAACTCGCCGACGCCCTGGCCGACTGGCGCGCCGAGGTCGTGGCGCGACTGGGCCAGGCGAACATTGAAATCGACTGGCGCGGTCCGGCTGAAGAAGTGGAGCAGACCCTGCCGGCGCGCAGCTTCGTGCAGACGACGCGAATCTTGCGCGAGTCGGTGAGCAATATCATCAAGCACAGTGGCGCCACGAGTTGCAAGGTGCGCTGCGCGATGCATGAGGGCGAGTTCGGCCTCATCGTGCAGGACAACGGGCGCGGCATCCCGATGGAGCTCGACGGCAAGCTCGACCGCGGCCATGGCATGACGAGCATGAAACATCGCGCCAAGCAGATGCAGGGCCAGTGCCTGGTCGAATCCGCGCCGGGTTATGGCACCGTGATAAGGCTCACGCTTCCGCTGTGAAGCCTCGCGCGGGGCGCGAGGGCCCTGCTACGATGATTTTCTTCGCGTCGCCGCGCACCTCAGAGACTGCCGCATGAACAGTATTTTGTTGCTCGAAGACCTGCCTGAAATCCGCGCCTGGCTGAAGGCCTTGGTGCTGCAGGTCTTTCCGCAAGCACTGGTCTCGGAAGCGGCACGTGTGCACGATGCACTGGAATTGATTTCCGCCGTCAAGTTCGACCTGGCGCTGTGCGACTTGGGCTTGCCCGACGGTTCGGGCGTCGATGTCGTCGCCAAGCTGCGTGAATTGCAACCCGAAGCGCAGTCGGTCGTCGTGACGATTCACGACGACGACGACCACCTCTTCCCGGCCTTGCAGGCCGGCGCCTTCGGCTATTTGCTCAAGGAGCAGTCGCGCGAGTTGATTGCCGAGCAGCTCAAACGCATGAGCCAGGGTGAGCCGCCCTTGTCGCCGTCGATCGCGCGGCGCGTGCTGACCCACTTCGCGAAGATGACGCGGCGCCAGGAGCGTCCACAGAACATTCCGCATGTGTCGCTGACTGAACGCGAGAACGAAGTGCTGCTGCGCGTCGCGAAAGGCTTTACCCTGCCCGAGATCGGCGTGCAGCTCGGCTTGTCGCGCCATACGATCGCCGACTACGTCAAACAAATCTATCGCAAGCTCAACGTGAGTTCACGCGCCGAAGCGGCGCTCGAGGCGCAGCGCCTGGGCCTGTTCCGGCGCTGAGCCGGCGCACGGGCCAGTGCCTGCGCGCTGGGCAGTGGCCGGCGAAGAGTCGATGCGTCTCGCATCGACGCGGCCTGCAAGGCTGAGCCAGCGCACGGGCCAGCGCCTGCGCGGCGCCTGGCAGCGGCTGGCCAAGGGTCGATGCCGCCGATAATGCCTCGATGCTTGGACTGCTCACCGGAACGCTGGCGGCGAAATCGCCGCCCCAGGTGCTCATCGATGTGAACGGCGTCGGCTACGAGGTCGACGTGCCGATGAGCAGCTTCTACAACCTGCCCGGCCTGGGCGAACGGATCACGCTGCTGACGCATTTCGTGGTTCGCGAAGACGCGCAGCTGCTCTACGGTTTTCTGACCCGCGACGAGCGCACCACGTTTCGCCTGCTCGTCAAGATCTCCGGCGTGGGCCCGCGCACCGCGCTGTCGATTCTGTCGGGTTTGAGCGTGGCCGAGCTGGCCCAGGCCGTGAGCCTGCAGGAAACCAACCGCCTCGTGAAAGTACCCGGGATCGGCAAGAAGACCGCCGAGCGATTGCTGCTCGAGCTCAAGGGCAAGCTCGGTGATGCACTCACAGTGCCGGCCAGCGCGGCCAGCGGCACGCAGGGCGATATCCTCCAGGCGCTGATCGCGCTGGGCTACAGCGACCGCGAAGCCGCCGCAGCACTCAAGGCGTTGCCGGGGGGCGTCGGCGTCAGCGAGGGCATCAAGCTCGCGCTGAAGGCCCTCGCGAAATAGCCGGCCCCGCCGAACCGTTCTCGAAGGCCAGCCGATAATCGAGCATGTCGATCCAGACCGACGACTTCGAATCCGCCCGGCGCGTGCTCAGCACAGCCCCGGCGTCACCCAACGAAGAGGCGATCGAGCGCGCGCTGCGCCCCAAGGGTCTGGCGCAATACGTCGGTCAGGTGAAAGCGCGCGAGCAATTAGAGATCTTCATCGGCGCCGCCAAGCTGCGCGGCGAAGCGCTCGACCATGTGTTGCTGTTCGGCCCGCCGGGGCTGGGCAAGACGACGCTGTCGCACATCATCGCCAACGAACTCGGCGTGACGCTGCGCTCGACCTCAGGGCCGGTGCTGGAAAAGCCGAAAGACCTGGCGGCGATCCTCACCAACCTCGAGCGCAACGACGTACTCTTCATCGACGAAATCCACCGTCTGAGCCCGGTCGTCGAGGAGATCCTCTATCCGGCCCTGGAGGACTACCAGATCGACATCATGATCGGCGAAGGCCCGGCGGCACGCTCCATCAAGCTCGATCTGCAGCCGTTCACGCTGGTGGGCGCCACCACGCGTGCCGGCATGCTGACCAATCCCTTGCGCGATCGCTTCGGGATCGTCACCCGGCTCGAATTCTACAGCGCCGAGGAGCTGGCGCGCATCGTGCAGCGCTCGGCCGGCTTGCTCAAGGTGGAGACCGACCTCGAGGGCTTGTTCGAAATCGCGCGTCGCTCGCGCGGCACGCCGCGCATCGCCAACCGGCTGCTGCGCCGCGTGCGCGACTTTGCCGACGTGAAGGGCAATGGCAGCATCGACAAGGGCGTCGCCGACCGAGCCCTCGTCATGCTCGACGTCGACGCGCAGGGGCTTGACGTGATGGACCGCAAGTTGCTGGAGGCCGTCATCCACCGCTTCGACGGCGGACCGGTGGGCCTGGACAACGTGGCCGCGGCGATCGGCGAGGAGCGCGACACGATCGAAGACGTGATCGAGCCGTTCCTGATCCAGCAAGGCTACTTGCAACGCACACCGCGCGGCCGGGTTGCGACGCTGGCGGCGTATCGGCACCTGGGGCTCAGTGTGCCCAAGAGCTTGGGCGAGGACTTGTTCAGCGCCTGAAGCGCGCCGCGCTCAGACCTTCTTGGTCAACAGCGAGAGAAACTCGCGCCTCAGGGTCGGGTTCTGCAGGAAGGCGCCGTGCATGACGCTGTTTGTCATCATCGCGCCGTCGTCTTTCACGCCGCGCCATTGCATGCACAAATGGTCGGCCTCCATCACGATCGCCAGACCATCGGGCTTGACGCGCTCCTGCAGCTCGCTGGCCAGCATCTTCACCGCCTCTTCCTGGATTTGCGGTCGGCTCATGATCCAGTCGCAAATGCGCGCGTATTTCGACAGGCCGATCAGGTTCGAATGTTCACTGGGCAGGATGCCGATCCAGACACGTCCGATGATCGGACACAAGTGGTGCGAGCAGGTGCTGCGCACCTTGATCGGCCCGACGATCATCAACTCGTTCAGGCGCGCTGCGTTGGGGAACTCCGTGACCGCGGGCATGGGCTGGTAGCGGCCGGCGAACAGCTCGTCGATATACATCTTGGCGATACGCCGCGCGGTTTCCTGCGTGTTGTGATCGCTTTGCGTATCGATCACGAGCGCGTGCAGCACCTCCTGCATCTTCGCCTCGACCTCGGCGCGCAGTTCGTCGAGCTCACCCTCGCGGATGAACGGGGCAATGTTGTCGTTGGCGTGGTAGCGAGACTGGGCTCCCACCAAGCGGTAGCGAATTCGGTCCGACACCGCCAAGCGCGACAACTCTTCTTCGCTGCGGAATATCCGCGTGGGCACTTCGCGCGACATATCGATCCTTAGCCTGCGGCAATGGACGAAGCGTACCGCAGCCGCGGCACCCCTAGACTGTGTACGGTGAAAACCCCTGCCATCCCTTTGCCCGACGAAACCTCGACCCCCGGGGCACAGCCCTCGCTCCCGCTGGCCACCCTGCTGCAACACTGCGCCGGCGCGGTGCGGGCCGTGCGAGGCGGGGTGTCACTGAATGTGGCGCTGGAGCGCTGCCCCGGCCCGGCACGGGCCGGTACGCAGGCCCTGAGTTTTCATGCATTGCGCTGGCTGGGCTGCGCGCAAGCGGTTCGCGCATGTTTGGCACCGCGCGCGCCTTCGCCCGAGGTCGACGCCTTGCTGCTCAGCGCCCTGTCCTTGCTGTGGCCAAGCGAATCCCTGCTGTATGCCCCGCACACCGTGGTCGATCAGGCCGTTGCCGGCGCGCACCAGCAAGTGCCGCGCAGCGCAGCCTTCGTCAACGCCGTGTTGCGGCGATTCCTGCGCGAGCGCGACGCGCTGTGCGCTGCGGCACTGCGCGATCCTGTGGCGCGCTTCAATCATCCTGCCTGGTGGATCGACCGCTTGACGGCGGATTGGCCGCAGCATGCACAGCCGATGCTGCAAGCCGCCCAGCAACACCCACCCATGGACTTGCGGGTCAACATCCGGCGCACGACGGCCCTGGACTACGTCGCGCGCCTGGCCGAACAGGGCCTCAGCGCCGTGGCCAGCGGCGGGCCGTGCGTGAGCTTGCGCGAGCCCTGCCCGGTGGTGCGGCTGCCGGGCTTCGCCCAAGGGGACGTGTCGGTGCAGGACGCAGCGGCGCAACTCGCTGCACCCTTGTTGGTGGGGAGCGGTTTGCCCGCCGGCGCACGTGTGCTCGACGCGTGCGCAGCGCCCGGAGGCAAGACGGCACACCTGCTCGAGTTGGCCGACCTCGAAGTGACGGCTCTGGACCGCGATGCAGCGCGCTTGCCGCGCATCACACAATCGCTGGAGCGGCTCGGCCTGCGCAGTCGCATCCTGTGCGCCGACGCCACCGACACCCGCTCTTGGTGGGACGGCACACCCTTCGACGCGATCCTGCTCGACGCGCCTTGCAGCGCTTCGGGAATCGTGCGACGTCACCCCGACATTCGCTGGCTGCGCCGCGCTGCCGACATCGACGTTTTGGTATCGACCCAGGCACGCTTGCTCGACGCGCTGTGGCCCGTGCTCAAACCCGGTGGCCGATTGCTCTACGCAACCTGCTCCGTCTTCAGGGGCGAAGGCCAGACCCAGATCGACGCTTTTTTGCAACGTTGGCAAGATGCATCGATCGCGCGTGACCCCGCTTCACCCGGCCATTTGCTGCCGCTGCCCGACAATGACTCGCGGAACGACCGCCCCGCGCACGTCTCCGATACGGCCCTCGCACAAGCTTCGCCCGGCGACGGTTTCTACTACGCCCTGATCGAGAAACTTTGATTCGCCCGACATTGCCCGACGCGCCACCGTCCAGCGCTGCGCGCCGCACATCGGCTTGGCGCGCGGGCGTCGCCAAACCCCTGTCACGTCGGACCCTGCTGCTGGCGAGTGCGCAGTTGTGCGCGGCGCTGTGCCTGCCGCGCACGGCGCTGGCCAGCACCACGCCCGCACTCACGTTTTTCGAGATCAGCCGCGACGACGACGCCGTGGCACTGAGTTATGCCGTCGACTTCGAACTCGCTCCCGCCGTGGAGGACGCGCTGAACCGGGGCGTGCCGCTGCACTTCGTTGCCGAAGTACGGGTGTATAGCAGCCGTTGGTATTGGCGCGATCGACGCGTCGCGCAGTCCACGCGCACCTGGCGCATCGCGTACCAGCCGCTGACCTCCGACTATCGCGTGAGCTTCGGGGGCTTGAGCCGCACCTACCCGAGCCGCGCCGAAGCGCTTGTTGCGCTGCGGCGCGGCGTACGCTGGCGCATTGTCGAACCAGGTCAGATCGACAGCGAGAGCCGCCACTACCTCGAGTTCAACTTTCGTCTGGACACCAGCCAGTTGCCGCGGCCGATTCAAATCGGCATCGGCGGCCAGGCCGATTGGGCGCTGGAAATCGAGCGCACCCAGGCCTTCCATTGACGCGCGCCGCCCCGCCATGATCAAAGCAAAGCGTTGGGCCTGGGTCGTCTCACTGGTCGCGGTGATGGGCGCTGCCCTGGTGCTGGTGTTCCTGCTGTCGCTCGCCACCAATTCCCCGGCGCTGTACGAACGCCACTACCTGTGGCTGTTCTGGCTCAATGTGACGGTGGCGGGGCTCCTGGCCCTGGTCATCGCGATCGCCTCGGCACGCCTGTTCGTGCGCTTGCGCCGGCGCAAGTTCGGCAGCCGCTTACTGCTCAAGCTGGCTGCGATCTTCGCCACCGTGGGTGTGATTCCCGGCGTGTTGATCTACACCGTGAGTTTTCAGTTCGTCTCGCGCAGCATCGAAAGTTGGTTCGACGTGCGCGTCGAAGGCGCGCTGGACGCGGGCTTAAACCTGGGCCGTGCCACGCTCGACGCGCGCGTGAAGGAGCTCAGCGAGCGCACCCGCGCGGCCGCCGAGCAGATCGCCGAATCCGGAACGAATCTGCGCCCGCTGGCCCTGGAGCGGCTGCGCGAACAGCTCGGCGCCCTGGATGTGGCCATCACCGGCTCGACGGGCCAGACCCTGGTCGCCGCGGGAGGGTCGGCGACGTCGCTGCTGCCGGATCGCCCGACGCCGACGATGCTGCACCAGGCGCGCCTGGCGCGCGTGACGAGCCAGCTCGAAGGCCTGGACGAAGACAACCCCGCGGCGGTGGGCAGTGCGCGGGTGCGCGCGCTCGCCCTGATCCCGGGCCGCGAATTCGCTTTGGCTGAACAAGAGCGCTTCCTGCTCGTGACGCAGTTGTTGCCGCGCGCGTTGGCGGCGAACGCGCTGGCCGTCCAGTCGGCCTACCGCGAGTACCAGCAGCGCTCCCTGTCGCGCGACGGGCTGCGCCGCATGTACATCGGCACCTTGACCTTGGCCCTCGTGCTCGCCGTTTTTGCCGCGGTCTTGCTCGCTGCCTCACTGGGCAACCAGCTCGCCCGGCCGCTGCTATTGCTCGCTGAAGGCGTGCGCCAGGTGGCGCTGGGCGACCTGGGCGTCAAGCCGGTGTTCGCGTCGCGCGACGAAATCGGCGGCCTGACAAGATCGTTCGCCGAGATGACACAACAACTCGCCGACGCGCGCGGCCTGGTGCAACGCAGCGTCGCCCAGGTCGAAGGCGCGCGGGCTGGGCTGCAAACCATTCTCGACAACCTCAGCACTGGCGTCGTCGTGTTCGACAGCGAGGGCCGCATCGACACTGTCAACCCAGGTGCGACGCGCATCCTGCGTTTGCCCCTGATCGAGTATCGGAACCGTCGGCTCGAAGACATTCCAGGCCTGGCTGATTTCGGCAAGGCCGTCGAGCAGCGCTTCGAACTGCACAGCGGCGACATGGAGGCGGGCGAGCGAAGCCACTGGCAGGATTCGTTCGAGTTGACCGCGCCCGGCACCCAAGGCGCTCGAGGAAGCGCCGGGCCCGCTCGAGTTTCCTGGACTCCCAGGGCCGCGCAGGGGCCCGGCCCTGGGGACGCACACCCCAAGGCGGCGGCCTGGGGGCACTCAGAAGGGACGGAGGGCTCCGATGGCGGCGAGCGCAACAGCATGACCCTGCTCGTGCGCGGCGCGCCCATGCCCCAGGGCGCGCGCCTGCTGGTCTTCGACGACATCACCGACGTCGTCTCGGCACAGCGCAGCCTGGCCTGGAGCGAAGTGGCGCGTCGCTTGGCGCACGAGATCAAGAACCCGCTCACGCCGATCCAGCTTTCCGCGGAACGTCTGCAGCTCAAACTCGAGTCCAAGCTGAGCGGCGCCGACCAATCCCTGCTGATCCGATCGGTGAGCACGATCGTCAACCAGGTCAAGGCGATGCAGGCCTTGGTCACTGAATTTCGCGACTATGCGCGCCTGCCCGCCGCGGTGATGAAGCCGCTCGATCTGAACGCCCTGGTGGGCGAAGTGCTGGCACTGTATTCCACGGCACAAGAGTGCGGCCGGCTGCACACCCAGCTCGAAGAGGATTTGCCCGCCGTCCTGGGCGACGCCACACAATTGCGCCAGATCGTCCACAACCTCGTACAAAACGCGCTCGACGCCGTGGCCGAGAGCAGCGACGGGCGCGTGCGTGTCAACACCGAGACCTCGCGCGACGCACGCGGCGAGCCGCGCGCAGTGCGCCTGCAAGTCATCGACAACGGCCCGGGGTTTCCCGACAAGGTATTGCAACGGGCATTCGAGCCCTACGTCACCACCAAGAGCAAGGGCACGGGCCTCGGCCTGGCCGTCGTGAAAAAGATCGCCGACGAACACGGTGCGCGGGTTCGCATCGCAAACCTGGGACAGGCCGCCCATGGCCTGTCCGAGCCTGCAGCGGCGCATGGCGCGCAAGTTTCGTTATCATTTTCCAAACTCGCGCCGGGCCACGACCCGACGGTTGCGGCGGCTCCTGCCGCTGCTGGCCGGGCGCATTGAGCATTCATGGCCACCTATGGCGACAATTCTTGTAGTTGACGACGAACTCGGCATTCGCGCCCTGCTCTCGGAAATCCTCACCGATGAAGGCCACACGGTCGAGGTGGCCGAAAACGCCGCCGAAGCGCGCGCCTGCCGCCAGCGCCTGCGGCCCGACCTGGTGCTGCTCGACATCTGGATGCCCGATGTCGACGGGATCACCTTGCTCAAGGAATGGGGCGCGGCATCGCTGCTCAGCATGCCCGTCATCATGATGAGCGGCCACGGCACCATCGACACCGCCGTGGAGGCCATCAAATTCGGCGCCCTGGCCTTCCTCGAGAAACCTGTCACCCTGCAAAAGCTGCTGCGCGCGGTCGAACAGGGCCTGAGCAAGCCCGGCGCGAGCAACGCGGGCGCGGACCGTTCCGTGCAAGCCGTCCTCGAGCCCAGCAGCGTTTCGCTCGGCGGCGGCGTCATGCTGCCGCTGGCGCCGCTGCTCATCGGTCCGCAATCGGAGCAGAGCTTCAGCCTCGATCGGCCGTTGCGCGAAGCGCGCGATGCGTTCGAGAAGAGCTACTTTGAATTCCACCTCGCGCAGGAAAACGGCAGCATGACGCGCGTCGCTGAAAAAACCGGTTTGGAGCGAACCCATTTGTACCGAAAGCTCAAGCAGCTCGGCGTCGACCTGAGCCGCAACAAACGCACAAGCACCGTGTAGGGCCTGTCGGGCTTTGCGTCGCCCGCCCGGCCTCGTTCACGCCGTCTTCGCAGCGCAGGCCTCGACTAGAATGCCCGCCTCACGGCCAGGTAGCTCAGTTGGTAGAGCAGCGGACTGAAAATCCGCGTGTCGGTGGTTCGATTCCGCCCCTGGCCACCACGGAATCAATGGGATAGCAGGTTTGTAGATGCTAACCAGTTGTCAGTTTCTTTGGATCATGTAAGCGCTGGTGTAAGCAGATTCGCGCATGCATGGACCAAAGGCGCGTCCGCGCTTCAGTTCGCGGCATAACGAATTCTCCATATTGCCAGGGTCACCCGGTTCGAATAGACATCACTGGACCCTGTAGCCCTTGGAGAACAGGCACGACTGAACAGCGGAATTCCTGTTGGACACGTTCATGTCCTCACTCACGTATGTCGGCGGCGTGTTGTAAATCGACGCGTCGAGGCCCTGTGGGGCGCTGCGGCACGAAATCTGATTGCCAACTGATGTGCAATTGGTCTGGGATGGTCTAGGCGCGGCCTGAAAACCCGGGCTAGTCATCGATTGCACCATTGCCGGCGGATACGCGCGAGCCGCATCCTGCTCGCATTGGTAGCGGTCCTGATAGAAGACTGATTCACTCGTATTCGGACGTGACCACTTTGCGGCGCAGCCGCCAAGGGCGAAGAGGGAAGCCAGCAAGACGAGACCGAGAGTCTTCTTCATGAGAACTCCTTTTCGTGAGGATGCGACCGCACAGCGATGCTTTGCATCTCCGCCTTCAACGTCGCAGCGTGCGGCCAGCGCGTCGCCCTCAGCGATTGCGCGCACGAAGTATAGAAGTAGAGCCAGGCGCATGCGGTCGCCATTTGCGCGCTCAGTGCATCAAGCCTCTGAGTGCGAATCCTTGCCCCTCGGTATTCCCATGAAGCCGCGCACAATCCATCCGATGCCAGCAACGAGGACCCATCCGATGGCGAGTCCCCCAAACCCCCACAGCATTGCCTCCTTCCACTGTTTCATGAGAGCTTGCCTGCTCCGGCCGTCGGCTTCGTCCAAGTCACTGGTAGGAATCTGAAAGTCGCGCGCCAACTCACGCGCATATCGCTTCACCTCTGATGTATACGGGCCGGCCATCCACCATCTACCATCGGAAGCAGGAGCGTAGGGCACCAACAATTCGCCACCGTCGGACTTGTGCGCTTTGAGGCACAGCTCCACACTGATACGGCCACCCCCGCGTGCGTGGGTATAGGTGTGCTCCCTGGCATCCGCATCGCCGCATTTTTCTACCTGTGTTGTCTCCAAGCCAGGGCCGACGACGGAGTAGGTCATGTGCGCGTACGGGTCAGAGAACAACGCGAAGGCAACGAAGCCTATGAGCCACATGGCACCGAACGCGAGCGCAACGCGTCGTGAGCCCTCGAAGAGGTTCACCTTCATTCTGCTTTCCTTTGCACTTCTTTCCGAGCTGACAAGACCTCGGACCTGACTTCGATGACAGCGCTCGCCACCATGAAGTTGACCGCTGCGATCACGAGCCAGAGCGCGAGCGCGGTATCGAGTAGCCAGTGGACAATTTGAGCCAAGCCAACCTGCTTGCCGGCAACTCCAATAACCAGTGCGTCGAGGCTATCAAACGACGCCAATGAAGGTACAAACTTCAAGGGTGAAAGTCGGCCCTCCGTTGTGCCGAGATGCAGTGTCTGTGCCTCCGGCGATAGAAATAGGGCGAAGGCTGGGACGGGTTGCCATATGCCGGTCTGCAGCCATGTCGCGCACTGCGTGACAACCAGCGCAACCGCCCACACAATGAGTCCAGCAATTATGGGCACCGCCCATGTACCAATGCCGTTCGCGGGGCGGGCAGACACATCATCCCTGGCATCCATGTTGAGTCCCCAATGTCTTTGATGGGTCAGCCCATTAGGCAGGGAGCCGTCCATGCACTGCGCAAGACCCCGGGACCCGATAGATTTGACGCGTGTACATTGAGGATTGCACCTTGGGGCCTCCGGGGCCGGTTCGACAGCATAGGCTCTTCTGCCGCCCTCTCTGCGCGCGCGGCGAGTCCCCCGCTCCCGGCCGCGTCTCTGTACCTCGCTCTACTTTGAAGGTCGCACCGCGCCCAGGAAAATGGGAACGGGCTAGAGCCCGTCGCGTTCACTCCGGCGAAGGGCGGCTTATCACCCGCACCACGGTTCCGGCCGGCTGGTGCGCAATCATCCCGCTCAACCTTTCGCAGAAGTCGTTCCAGCCTTCACCCGGCAGCCGGTCAACGGCGGGCAAGTGCGGCGGTGCCGCTTCGATGCCCAGCGGCTCGGCATCGAGGTGGCCCGGCGTGACGATGAATCGAACGATAAGCAACACGGCCTGCTCGTTTTCCCCGTCGCGGGCCTCCAATGCCATCAGCCGGCGCTCAATCTGTGCGGCCATGGCATCCCCTTGCTTCGGCCACCGGCGTTCCCTCACCGGCCGCAATGCGTTCCAGGTCGGCCACGCTCGGCATATAGCCCAGCGACTCGGCCAGAAACGCCCATAGCTCAGCGTTCGACATGTCGGCAGCGCCGCGTCGTCGGTTCGCGCTGTGTTCAAGGTCACCGATTCGCGTTCGTAGCGTTGCCATCGTCGCCTTTTCCATTGTTGCCTTGCGGGCGTAGCTTCGACTCCAGGGCCTCTATCCGGCGTGTCATTTCGTCAGCCTCGGTCAATTTCGCCAGCGTGCCCAGCGATGCCAGCAGTGCGGACCCCTGTCCGGGCGCAAGCTCACCGGCAGCGACAGCCATCAGCACAGCGCCGCCCTTCTCGGTCAGCGTGCCATCGGGTAAGGTCAGCGGCGCGGCCTCTTCGCTGGCCTTCAGCGGTGCAATCGTTCGTTCAAGCAACAACCGAGCGGCGCCAATGTCACCCGCTAGTGCGCGTTCCACAAGCACGGTCACCAATGCCGGCACATGCTCTGCCATTGCAGCGCGCAGCTTTTGTACCTCGCCACTGCCCTTCGGCTTGCCCCTCGGGTTGCCACTTTCGCCGGGCTTCCACGCGTGTGGCGGTGCCTTGCGTTTTCCTGCGTTCATGCCTGCATCCCCTTTGCAATTTCAAAGCACCAGCGCATCGACCCGGCTCAAGCGAATGACCAAGCGGCCTTGCGCTTCGGCCTCGTCAATGACCCGGAGTTGCGCTGCCGTGGGCTCGTCGTCAACAACAATCACCAGCGGACCTTCGTAGGCTGCGCGGGCCCGTTCCAGTTCAGTCAAGCGTCGTTCAATCCTTGCCATGGTCGATGTAATTTGTTGTTGAGCCTCAGTTCACACACCCGGAGATGGTTTTCTAGATGGTTTCCGTTAGACGGTTTAGCGCGGGACTCCAAAACGGGCCTAATAGCACCGTGAGGCGGTGCAGGAGGGGAGGCCCCTGCGCCGTGAGGCGGTGCAATGACATGCCCGTCTGCACCGCGAGCCGGTCTAAGGCTTGCGTTCTTGAGTGGCTGGCATTTCCGGTAGGCGCCCCGCTCGAAGGTGACAGCAGCACCAGAGTCATACCCTGGCAAACGGTCGAGCGCCTGCCACGTCAATGCATACCAACTCGCCCTGTTTGGCCGATGTCCTTTGACCGTTTCATGAATGAAACCAGCGTCGAGCAACTCGCGTTTTGCCCTCGTGATGACGTCGGCGCTGTTCCAGCCGCGCTTCGACAGGTAGGACAACGACGCCAGCAGTCGGCCGTTGTTGTCGCGGACGAACTGGCGAGCGAGTTCCAAGAGCAACGCCTTCGCAGGATGGCTCAAACGGGCGTAGGCGGTGCTATCGAGCACGGACCATGGCAGTGCCACGAACCCGCCCGCATCGCGCCCTGAGTCACGTTTGCCGCCATTGCCGCGACCGTTAGCCATGGTGGCGCCGCTCGTCCCGTGCGCGCTTCCAAGCGGCCAGCTTGCGACGGTCTCGCTCCGTCAAGTGGTAGACACCGGACCAGCAGTCGAGAAGGTCGCGGTCCTTCTTCTTGGTGCGCGTACATGGCATGTCGAGTCCGCGACGGCGAAGCACTGCCACAAGGTCGGGGCCGTTCGAGCATCCGGCCACTTGGTCGAGTTGCCCGCGCGGCATCGGTCGCGTCAGCAGCGCCTGAATAACACGCAAGTGACGCGGGTTGTCGGTGCCACAAAATGTGGCAAAGGATTTAGAATCGCCTTGTTCACGGGCGCTCGTCTTTCCTTCGGGAGGGGCGGGCGTTTTCATTGCGCGACCCCGAGAACGCGCCGCAATTCAGCCACAGGCCAGGCCAAGCGACCATTGATGCGAAGCGGACGAATCGGCCCGACCTCGCGGCAGGCGTGGCCTCTGAGCGTTTGGGGTTGCCGATTCAAATGATAGGCAGCCGTTGCGGTATCAACGCAGGCGCGCGTCTCACGGTCGAGCGGTACGAAGTCGGCGGGTGGGGCGTTCGCCTCGCTCACTCCTAGGCGCGTCTCCGCGCTGTGATGCGTTTCGGTTTGCATGAATCACCATCCTTTCGCCCGTAGGCAAGTTGATGGCGATAGTTTGAAAACCGCGCTCCTTCTGCTACCGGGTCGCCGAGTTTGCTTCGCTCGAAGCCCGGCATTGCGTGCAGGTCAATGCCGAGTTTGGATGCCGAGTTGGCTGTCAAGAGTCTCTGTTTGAGAGGTCTTGTTTTTCCTTTGCCCAAAGCGTGCGCCATTGAGCCAACTCATCGCGAAGTTTGAATCGTTCGTCAACAGCCGCCAGCCTTGTTTGGAAGTCGCCCTTCTTCCATCGACGACATTCGAAGAGCAGCGCATGAGCGAGGAGCACAGGATGCCACACGGCCTGGGTTGGGTTGTTTCCCCTCTTGCCGGGCGCTAGCTTGGCATCGCTGGCGACTATCCACTGAGCGCGATAATCATCAAGGTTGCGCTTCCAGCCTTGTATCGACCAGTAGACTCCCCCGAATGCGCAAGCGATATCGCTCGTCGAGACGCTGGGAGGTAGCGCTGCATGGTCACGTTCATTGCCCAGGAGTTTCGGTCCCTGCTGTGCGCCCGTGCCGCTTGCCGTAGGAGTACATAACGTCTCAGGCAACGGGAAAGGGGTGCTAGGGGGGAATTTCTCGGTGACCGACTTCGAGGTTGTCGCGGCCACCGCCGCAATCAGAGCGGGCGGCACCACAATATCCATTCGCTTCGCCCATTCGAGGGCAATTCTCGGCAACACGGAGCCGGTGCCTCGGCCCATCCGCTCGGCGCGCATGGCAAGTGTTCGGGTCTGTGCAAACTTTCTCGCAAATGGCGAGATATGGACGAAAGGCGCCACCGCCTCCCATGTCACCACGAGTGGTGACTTACCGTAAAGCAATGCCAGTGCTTCGTCGAACGTCCAGTAGTCGAATTTCGCCCAGTAGTCGAAATCAGCGTCGGCGTCTCGATGATTGAAGAAGTAGCCCCTCTCTTTGAACTGCGCCTGGGCCGATTCTCTCGCTTGCTGGTCCTGCACGGCCTCTGCATACATCTTGTCGAGGGCGGCCGCCGGCTTTGCCAACAGGGTCGCGCGTTCGGCATCAATCTGCTGCCTCAGGCGGTCATGAAATTCTCTGGTGCTCCTGTCGGTCCCGAGCGGCAACGGTGCACTACTCACCCTCATCGGAAATTTGATGCGCAAAAGGACTTCGACCTTCTGCTTCCGCAGTAAAAGCAACGTGTCTGACATGCATCCCCCGATGCACCCCGATGGAAGGTGCCCCAGCACCACGTCGGGGGCCGTGGCGTTCGGCCTTGCGGCCTAGCTGGGGCGAACTGATTTAGGCTGCGGAAACCACCCGCATTGCAGGCTTGGCCTCGACCTTCGGCTTGAACTCGATTCCCGCCTGCTCAAGTACCCATGCCTCAATGCGCTCGTGCCACATGCGAAGCAGGTCGAGCGGGCGGACTCGGTAGTGCTTCTCGGCGATGGCGCTCGGCTTGTGCCCCTGCAACTGCGCCACGATGCCCACGGGCACTTCCACCCATTCCGACAACGTGCCGAACGTGCGGCGCAGCCCGTGCAGCGTCACGTGCGGCAGGCCAGCAGTCGTGAGCGCGCGAACGTGGTTCGGCCGTGCTTCTTTCAGGCGTCCGCTCGCCGCGCCGGCGCTGGTGAAAACATGCGGGTTCCGGTCGCGGTGCGGCAACCACGAAAGCAGGTGCGCCACATACGGTGTGAGCGGGATGATTCGCTCGCCTTCCACCTTGTCGCGAATGCGCAGCGACTTCCATTGAAAGTCCACGTCTTCCCAACGCAAGCCCGCCAGTTCCTCGCGCCGGGCGCCGGTCAGCAGCAGGCATTGCAGATAGGCCGATGCGACGAGGTTTGAATCGTTGCGCACAGCCTCGAACCATGCAGGCAACTGTTCGCGTTGCAGCGCGTCGGTTTTCGCCACGGGCTTGCCCAGCTTCTCGCGGGTTTTCTTGCCTTTGCAGGCGTCGGCTTGAACGAGCGCGCGGTAGTCGTCGCATTCGGCGCACCAGTTCATGAAGGCCCGCAGCAGGCGGAAACCCAGCAGCGCGCGGGCCGGGCGCTTCTTGGTCTCGCGAATCACCCATGCATGCACGGCGGCGGCGTCAATCGTCGCCAGTGGCAACGCGAGCAGCGCGCGCAACGGGCCGGGCATCGTCTTGCCATTGGCGCGCATGCGCTTCTTTCCGCCTTCGCTTGCGAATGCGAGATGGTCAGCGTGGTTACGCTCACTCCAATGCGGCCTGCGCTCGGCGCAGTACACCTGCCACGCCATCAGGCCCGTGATCTCAAGGCGCAGGCGGTCGGCACGGTCGGCAGCGCGCGCCGCGCGGTCGCTCGTCTCCTGGGCGTTCTTTTCGCGGCGCGGGTCTTTGCCTTGGTCGATCAACGCCTGTAGACGGCGCGCTTCGGTTTGCGCATTCGGGATAGTCCACACGCCCGCGCCGTCGTCGCCGATGGGCTCACCGATGGTCAGGCGAACCGTCTGCCCGTCCCTCAGGCGGCCTTGGAAGATGTAGGCGCGTGCGCCGCTGGGCGTGACACGCAGTGCCAGCCCAGGCGCTTTGGTGTCCCACAGAAAGGCCTGCGCTTTGCCCTTGGGGCACTTCTTGAAACCGGCCAAGCGGCCAGCCGTGAAGGTCACTCTTGCCATGCCCGCATCCCCCGATGCATTGAGCTGCAAACCCATGTAAGCAGCCATGTAAGCAAATTCTACGCACAAAGATCAACGCTGCGGAATATTCTTGAACTCCGGCAAGCCGCGCCAATGCTTGGTTTCACCTCTGTAGCGGATGAAATATCAACACTTCCGAATGTTGTCGAACCTCGTTTGCTGCATACTGAAAATCCGCGTGTCGGTGGTTCGATTCCGCCCCTGGCCACCAAGCAAAGCCAGAGTGCCGGGGCCTTTCCGCTCACGCCGGAGGCGACAGGGGAGCAGGTGGACGCTTTCCGAGAGCTCTTGAGGCTGGCGCTGGAAGCGATCAGCACAGGCGCACCGTACTGTCCGGAACTTGGGCCGTCATCGCGACGCCCCCTTTGGCCGCCCGGTCATCGGATCGGCAGGGCCTTTGCGTACAACCCGTGTCCGACGTTGCTCCATCTCCTGCCACCCAGGCACATGCGCGCTCATCAGCGCCTTGAACACCCGGCCGTGAGTTGGTAGCCGCAAGTGCAGCAACTCGTGCACGATCACGTAGTCCTGAAAGAGCTGATCCTGCACAACAAGATCGCAGGCCAGGGTGACTGTTCCAGCCGACGAACAGGACCCCCACTTTCGGCGCATCTCTTGCACGCGGATGACCTTCGGATTCACTCGAAGTCTCGTCGCCCAGCCGAGTGTTCGTCGCTTGAGTTCCTGGACCGGGAACAGTGACGACTTCACGCGCCTGTCTCCAGCAGCACCTTCACGACCAGATCAACGACGCGCGCGCGTTCGTCCTGGGGAAGCTTCAGCAGCGGCTTGTAGAGCGCCGCACGGAACCGGCGCTGCTCGTCCGAATTGACCGCTGCGTTGGGGAACCGCGCCAGCTGCTCCTCGGCCTCCTTGGCAAGACCCATCGGATCGATACCCGCTGTTCGCATGGCCGTGTCGTTGCGCAAGGTCCAGGCAGCCGCGAACGCGCGCGCTGACAGGCCGCTGTCCTGAGCCGACTTCAGTGCCGAGTCCTTCTCGGCGGCCAGCGCCGCCAGCAAGTCCATCGCCGCCAGTCCATCCGTTTTGCGATCTTCCAGGTCCTTGAGGATGCGCTCAGCGCGTTCCTTCAGCGGCTGCAACAGAGCCGCCTTGGCGCTGTCGTCGTCCATCTCCTCCTGCAGGCCGCGCACGAGGTTGAACACTTTGCCCTCGTCGGAACCCTTGTCTGAGCGCAGCGATTCGAGCGTCTTCACGTCGAAGGTGACGCTCTTGGTGAGGGACCCCGGCCCCTGCTGCGTGGCACTGGCTTCGATCAAGCGTTGCGTCTTGTGGGCCAGGTCTCGGATGAAGCCGACCTTGGGCGCGTAGGCATTGCGCACGGCCGCATAGAGCTGGGACAGGTGCTTGTAGGTTTCGATGGTCTCACGCAGCTCGGGCGAGGGCGAGAGAATCTCCCACAGCGCCTCGATCTCCTTGTAGGCCTCGAAGAACGCTTTGCGCGCCTCTGGCTCCAGGAATCGGCCGTACACCAGACGTTCCAATCGCTCGTCGGCGCTGCCACCTTTCCCGGCATCGAGATAGTCCTTCTCTGCGGTGGCCATGCGCTGCTCGAAGTCATGCAGCAGAACATCGAGGCCTTCGATCACCCCGCCGACGTCGCTGGAGTCGAACGCCAGTGCCTTCTTCAGTTCGCGCAGCACGCCGACGAAGTCCACCACTAGGCCGATGCGCTTGGCGACGCCCTGCGCATCGATGTAGGGCCGGTTCACGCGGGCGATGGACTGCAGCAACACGTGGTCACGCATCGGCTTGTCGAGGTACAGGCAGTACAGCGGCGGCGCGTCGTAGCCAGTCAGCAGCTTGTCCGTGACGATGAGAATCTTCGGGTCTTCGGCGGGCTTCTTGAACAGCAGCCGCACGTCTTCTTCACGCGCTTCCGAGAGCTGGAGCTGAGCCACCAGCGGCCGGTCGATGGCGTCCGCCGCGTCTTCCGTGTACACCGGCACCGACCATTCCGGCGGCAGATGCTTGTCCAGTGCCTGCTTGTACTTGGCGCACGCTTCGCGGTTCACCGCGACGACGAAGGCCTTGTAGCCCAGCGGCAGCACGTTCTCCTTGAAGTGCTCGGCGATGTACGCAGCGACCTTCTCGATCCGGTCATCGGCACACAGGAAGGTGCGCAGCCCCACCGCGCGGTCAAGCACCTTGTTCAGTTCCTCGACATCGGTTACGCCTTCGCTGCCGGCCAGCGCGAAGAACTCCTTGTCGAGCTGCTCCACCGGCACGGTCATCGTGCTCGGCGCCATCACGTGCTTGATGGGCAGCGTGGTCTCGTCGGCGATCGACTCGGCGATCGAGTACTTGTCCAGGTAGCCCCGGACGTCGTCGGGGCTGAAGATCTTGAAGGTGCCTTCGCCCTGCGCCGTGCGGGCGATCGGCGTCCCGGTGAAGCCGATCAGCGTGGCATTGGGCAGCGCAGCCATCAGGTAGGTGCCCAGGTCCTTGGCCACCGAGCGGTGCGCCTCGTCGATGAACACATAGACGTTGGGCGCGGTGAAGCTGTCTTTGCGGATCGCCTCGAACTTGTGGATCATGGCGATGATCAAGCCGCGGAAACCGGCATCGAGCAGCGCCTGCAGCTCGGCTTTCGTGTGCGCACGTTTGACGGCGATATCGCGCTGCTGCATCTCGCCGAGCAGCCGCTCGACCCAGCCGCGCAGCTGGCCCTCGAGTTCGGTGCGGTCGACGACCAGGATCACCGTCGCATGGTCGAAGCGGGCTTTGTCTTCCAGAATCTGCCGGGCTGCCGTCAGCAGCGTGAAGGTCTTTCCCGAACCCTGGGTGTGCCAGATCAGGCCGCGCTTCTTGACCGGGTCGAGGCAACGCTCGGTGATCGCATCGATGGCGCGCCGCTGGTGTTGCCGCAGGATGGACTTCCGCGTCTCGCCGTCCTGCACGTAGTACAAGATCCAGTGCTGCAACGTGCGCAGGAAGTCGGTTGGCTCGAAGAACGCCTGCACCGCGAAGCGGTAGCTTTCTTCCGGCGTCTGCTTCCAGCGCGCCATGTCGCGCCGGTTCGCGTTCCATGTGACGCCGTACCAGTAGTCCAGCAGGTGGGTGACGTTGAAGAGCTGCGGTGCGGCCAGCAGTTCGGGCGTCTCCAGCTCGTAGCGGCGAAGCTGTTTGATCGCGCGCTCGATAGCGTCGCCATCCTTCGGGTTCTTGTGCTCGACGATGCACACCGGCAACCCGCTCACGACGAACATCACGTCGGCGCGATTCCCCTTGGTACGCGCGGGTGGCTTGCTCACCCACTCCCAGGTCACGTGGAGCGCGTTGTTGGCCACCGTCTCGAAGTCGATCAGGGCAACCGGGCGGTGGCGTTTCTCGGCTTCGTCGTACCACTGGCGCTCGCCACGCATCCAGGCAAGCATCTCGCGGTTGCCTTCGATGTTGGCCGGCAGCGCGTCGAGCCGCTCGACGATAGCCCGTACCATGTCGACCGTCAGCCACGCGTTGAACTCGGCGAGTTTGGATTCGAGCACGCCGCGGAAGAACGCGCCGGCCACGCCGCCGCGAAGGACCTGCGCGTCCTTGTCGGTCACCGCCGTCCAGCCGATCTCCACGGCGTGGTTGACCATCGGGAACTGGACGGTGCCGGCTTCACTGATCTTCAACGGCGACGCCGTCAGCTTCGCGCCATAAGGGGGCGGCGGCCTTTCCTCCGCGCGAAAGCCGGTCATTGGGGGGTCCTCCCGAGCTTCGGCGCATTTCGCGGCAGCTTCTTCTGCTCCGCCTTGAGTCGCCGCTCCAGCTTCTTCAGGTCTTCCGCCGGAGGCAACTGCTCCGGCACGATGTTGCGGTCGGTGAGCAGCTTGCGCACGTCGCGGTTGTTCTTGACATGCTCTTGCGTGATGCCCGGCTCGCCATGCATGTCTTGCTGCTTGACTTGCGTGTTGGTGATTTCATTGGCGAAGTCCTTGGCCTTGATCGTTATCGTGGGCAGAAAGTCGGCCAGCGGCCGGCCTTCGGGCACAGCCAGGCGATCCTTCATGTTCTGCGTGCTCAGGCCCCCGAACAGCGCCGCATCGCCCTTGCTCAGAATGCGGCCGAAACCCTGGCTGTCGATGCCGCGCTCGTAGAGCACGCCCGACAGCTCCTTCTGCGACAGTGTCAGCTTCTCGCGCGCCTGCAGCCGCTCCCACTCGGCGATACGGGCTTCGATGATTTCCTGCTTGCGTGTCTGCACCGCGAAGTAGGTCATCGCGAAGGCGATCGCATCCTTCTTCGGATCGCCGTTCTGGGCGATCAGGTAGCAGGCGTAGCGTGTTAGTTCCACATCGAGGACTTCGCGCTGCGCGCCCTTGCCGAGGTCGATCATCTTGCTGACGTCAGCAAAATGATCGTCCACCGCCTGCCCCGCGTTGGCGCAGGCGGTGCGGGCCTTGTCAAGGACGGTCTCGAAATTGCGCCACTGCGTATAGCCGAGCAGCTCTTGCAGCTCGCGCGCGAGCCAGTACTCCACGCCATCGTGGCTGCGGGCGCAGTCTTCGAAGCTTTTGTGCAGCCTCTGGATCAGATCCTTCTTCATGCGCATGCTCCTTCAGGTACGGCTGCGCGGTCCCCCAGCGCCGAGAGATCGAGCTCGTCGACCGCGATTTCGCCGGTCATTAGCTTGTGGAGCAGGGCCTTGAAGAGAGCGTCCAGGACGGCGCGCTTGCGCTGGTGCAGGGCGATCTTGCGGTCGAGGGCGTCGAGGATGGTCACGATGTCCTTGGCTTCGCTGGAGTCGCTCGGGCAGGCTACCTTGAAGGTCTCCACATCGTTGAGATTCAGCGTCATCGTTCCATGTGCTGACGGGACGATTTGACTCAGCAGCCTATCCTTTCCGGCGTAAATCGCAGACCGCAAGAATTGGCCGGAATACTGCCCACGCGACACCAGAGCCTTCACGTCCTGGTTGAAGGCCATCGGACGGGTGATCACGGCAACAGGAAGATCTTTGGCCAGCCCCATGCCACGAACCAGGAGGAAGACGGCACCCGCGGGTGCGATACGGCTCCCCGCGTCTACCCCTGCCGCCGACACATGGTCAATGGCATCGTTCAGCGCCGGCGCCTTGATGTCCTTGCCGGACACCCAAGGGATATTTCCACTCCAGTACGCGGCAACCGACTTCCGCGGCGTGCCACCACTCCAGATTTCGCAAAGTTCCAAGATCGTTCGCGGGTTCCAGCTCTCCGGCACCAGCCCTATCTCGGTTTCCTTCTGTGGCTCCCCGCGGAGGCCGCGCGTGAACAGTTCATTCATCACCGTGTGCTTCAGTTCCACAGCAGTCGACGTTGCTTTGTCGTGAACGGCGATCGCTTCGCGAACTGTGGCAAGCGACCGCGCAATTGCCCGCTGCTCCAACGGCCGTGGCTGAGGCACGTCTAGCGCTGCAAGCCGGTTGCGGGATAGATTGGGGATGGTTGTCTTGTTGCCCGCGCCTTCAAAGATGCCGAGCTGAGTGAATGCACTCTGCAGGAAATAGACGTAAAACCGCGAATCGACGTCCTCCTGAATGGGACGCAGACGATGAAGGTGATTCTGGAACGACATCACAGGCACGCGCCCGTCCCAGACGGCCGCGCGGCCGATGTCTCCTCCCTCGCAAACCAGCAGATCGCCCGCCTTGAGGCTCTTGTTGGCAAATTCGGCGGTAGGGATCGACATCTCGTCAACCTGAGTGAGATCGATTTCGTCCCACAGCACATTCGACGTGCGCAGAAACGGAACCTTGGCGGCTCCAGCGCGCGCAGCGGCGGACATCGTCTTTCCGGCGCCGATGTCGAAGAGCTCACCCAGTGGGCGCCACTTCCAGTTCGGAGTTGTCATAGCGGCGCCAGCAGCTTTGCGAGGGTTCGGTCGACCTCTAGTGCTTTCTCATCGAGCGCCAACAAGTCTGTGACGATGCTCTTAATGGAGCGATGCTCCGCGTCGCCGCCCTGCGTGACCCACCGGCTCGGGCTCAAGTTGTAGTCCGCCGCCTGCACCTGCACATTGGAAAGCACCCCCAACTCGCCTTCGACAGCTTCGCCGCGCAGATACATCGCAGCCAGGGGGCGAATGTCCTCTTCACGCAGATAGTTCTTCGGCCTCCCCTTACTGAACCGCTTGCTCGCATTGAGCAACACGATCTTGCCCTTGCGCGATGCCGGCTTGTGCTTGTTCAAAACCACGATGACGCCGGCCGCGGTCGTGTTGTAGAAAAGGTTCTCCGGCAGCAGGATCACGCCGTCGATCAGATCCCGGTCGACGAACCACTTGCGGACGTTGCGTTCCTTGTCCTCGTTCTTCGAGCCCGAGCCGCGCGTCACGGCGCCGGTATCGAGCACAACGGCGGCGCGGCCGTGTTTATCCATGCAGGCCAGCGTGTGCTGCAGCCAGGCCCAGTCGCCCTTGCCGCTGGTGATGCCGCCGGTGGTGCGGAAGCGGTCGAACGGGTCGTTGGCGAAGATGTCGGGCGCGAACGGCTGGTTCCACATGGGGTTCGCTACGACGATGTCGTGCTGCCGGATCGTGCCCTCGGCGGTGCGGAACTTGGGGTTGATCATCGTGTCGCCGCGCGCCAGCTCCACGTCCATGTCGTGGATGATCGCGTTCATCTGCCCCACCGCGTAGCTTTCGGCCTGCAGCTCCTGGCCCGAGAGCTTGAGCGGCACCTTGGTCGTGGGGTCGAGCTCACGGGCGACGAGCTGCAGCTTGACCAGCAGGCCAGCCGAGCCGCAGGCGTAGTCGTGGCAGGTCTCGCCCGGGCGCGGCCGCATCAGGTGAGCAATCAGGAAGCCGACCTCGGTCGGGGTGAAGAACTCGCCCGCGCTCTGGCCCGAGCCCTCGGCGAACTTGCGCAGCAGGTACTCGTAGGCGCGGCCAAGGAAGTCGGGCTGCACGTCGGCCAGGCCGAGGCGGTAACGCGGGTCGGAAAAGGTCTCGACCACGCCGCGCAGCTTGGCCGGGTTGATGTCGCGCTCGCCGTTGCGTTCGGCCGCGAAGTCTTCGATGTCGATGACGCCGCCCAGCGACGGGTTCTGCTTCACGACGGCGCGGACCGCCTTGGTCAGGTGCTCGCCCAAGTCCTTCGGCGCGGTGCTGCGGCCCCTTTCGTCCATTGGCCACTCATTGCGCTCGCGCCCGCTGATCACTGCCCAGCGCGCCTCGCGCGGCAGGTAGAAGCGCATCAGCGAGTGGTCGGACTCGGCGATCTCGAGCGCGGTGGCGCGGTCACCGTACTCCTCGGCCAGGCGGGCGATCTCGTCATCGAAAACGTCGGACAAGCGCTTGAGGAACAGCAGCGGCAGGAGGAAGTCCTTGAACTTGGCGGCGTCCTTCTCGCCGCGAATCGAGCATGCCGCGTCCCACAGCATCTGCTCCATGGGCTTGGTGGATGGCGCGG
>JBAQUQ010000425.1:0-7777 GCA_049297615.1 Burkholderiaceae bacterium | reverse complement strand
TGCTTGCAGCGCTGCCGCCTGGCAAAGCGCCGCCAGACAGGCCAGTTTGAAGATCCGCACCAATGCCACTGAATGTCCTCGTCGACGGTCAAGCCGAATGTCTCGCGGGCCACCCCGGCCCGCGGGCGCCGCTACTACATCATGTGGCGCCGGCCGAGCAGCCCATGGCGCCCCGCGGCGTCGTACAAGGCATCGCGCTCGTCCGGGTGCGCCAAGCCTATCAGTGCGCGGGCGCGCTCGGAGACGCTCTTGCCCTTCAAATTGACGATGCCGAACTCGGTGACGACATACATCGTGTCGGTACGCGGCGTCGTCACCACGGTGCCGGGCGCCAGCCCGGCGACGATGCGCGACGCCGGCTTCGTGCCCAACATATAGCGCGACGACAGGCAGATGAACGACTTGCCGCCCTGCGACATATAGGCCCCGCGAACGAACTGCAATTGACCTCCCGTGCCCGACACATGCCGGTAGCCATTGCTCTCGGAGGCCACCTGCCCGCTCAAGTCGACTTGCATGCAATTGTTGATCGACACGACGTTGCGGTTTTGCGCGATGAAGTGCGGCAAATTCGTCTGGTCCACCGGCAAGGACAGGCAACTCTGGTTGGCATCGATGAAGTCGTAGGCGCGTTTGCTGCCCGCACAAAACGTGAACACGATCTTGCCGGGATGGGTTTGCTTGTGGCGGCCGCTCAATTTGCCGCCTTCGGCCAGGTCGACCATGCCGTCGACAAACATTTCGGTGTGCACGCCCAGGTCGCGCAGCCTGGATTTCGCGATCGCCGAACACACGGCATTGGGCATGCTGCCGATGCCGATTTGCAGACACGCGCCATCGCCGATTTCGCGCAGGATGTAGTCGGCGACCTGGGCATCGATGGCGCCGATCGGCGCGGCGGGCAATTCGGGCAGGGCTACGTCCGGGCCTTCGATGACGGCGTCGACTTCGCTCACGTGCACCACGTTTTCGACGCCGTGAACCACCGGCATCGCCGGGCAGGTTTCAACGACGATGCGTTTGGCCACGTCGCAAATCGCCCGCGTATAGGTGTTGCCGATGCCGAAGTTGAAATCGCCGTGACGGTCCATGGTCGTCGTTTTCAGCACGACGAGGTCCACACTCAGGAAGCGCCGGTACAGGGCGGGTGCCTCGCCGAAATTGAACGGCACATAACTGACCAGGCCCATCTCCGATTTCTTGCGGTCGTAGCCCGAGAAATGCCAGTTCTCGACCGTGAAGTGCGCCTGGGCGGAGTCTTGTTCGATCACCTGGCGCGCTCGCATACTCAAGGCGCCTCGCACCGTCACATCGCGCAGTTCGCCCTTGCGCGCTGCCAGGGCAGCATCGAAGGCGTCGGGCTGGCTCAGGCCGAAACCGTAGTCGACGCGGTCGCTCGATTTGACCCCGCCGGCCACCTCGGCAGCACTGCGGCGCTTGGACTGGAGCAAGGTTTCGAATTTTGAACTCATTGGATGCCACCCTTTGTCGCTGCGCTCGCTCGCCACATTGCCCGGACGAGTCGCCCTGCGATTCTCGCCGCGGCGCGCGCCAATTCGATCAGGGTTCATCCGGGCTGCCTGCGTCCTCATCGCCTCATCCGGGCCCATTGTTCAGCCCGATTCGAACGCGTAGACATGTTGCGCCGGAATCAGGCACCATAGGCGCCGCTGCCAACTTCGGGAGCCGAAGATGCAACACGCCACACGAAGGACCGTCTGGGCCACGGTCTTGGCGGCTGTCTTTGCCGCTGTCCTGGCCGCTGTCTTTGCCACTGTCTTTGCAACTTTAGCGAGCCAGGTTCGCACAGCCTGGGCGGCGCCACCCGAGGTATCGGCCGAGGACGCGCAAGCCATCCGCGCCGTCGTCCAGGCCCAGCTCGCGGCATTTCGCTCCGACGACGCCGAGAAGGCTTTTTCCTATGCGTCGCCCGCAATCCGCGCGCAATTCCTCGTCGCCGACCATTTTCTGGCCATGGTGCGCGGCGCCTACCCGGTGGTGTACCACCCGCATTCGCTGGGCTTTTTGCTCGCCCAGCGTATCGACGGCGCAGTGATCCAGCGCGTTCGCATGACGGACGCTGCGGGCGCGGCCTGGCTCGCGATCTACCGAATGCAGCAACAGCCCGATCGCAGCTGGCGCATCGACGGCTGTGTCATGACCCGCGACGACAGGCCCACAGCCTGAGCGCGCGCCCATGAGCGCCCTCCCCTTTGCTGCCGAACCAAACCAGCTCCGCGTTGCGCTGGACAACATGCCGGGCGCGCTCGTCTATACCGATGCGGACTTGAACATCGTTTTCTGCAACGACCGCTTCAAGGAGATGTACCCGGTGCCGCAGGAATTGCTGCAAAGCGGCCGCCCCTACCCTGAATTTCTGCGTTGGCTGGCCAAGAACGGCTACCACGGCGCGGGGGACCCCGAGTCCTTGGTCGCGCAGCGTGTCCAGAGTCTGCGCAATCCCTCGGAGCGCAGCTTCGAGGACCGTGTACCGGACGGACGCTGGTATCGCATCCGCCGCCACCGCGCACCGGCAGGCGGCACGGTCACCGTGATGACCGACATCACCGAGCAGAAACAGGCAGAACGCGAATTGGCCGACAAAGAGGCGCAACTCCACGTGGCACTCGACAACATGCCGGGCGCACTCGTCTACACCGATGAAGTCCTGAATATCGTCGTCTGCAACAACCGCTTCAAGGAGATGTACTCGGTACCGCAGGAGTTGCTCCAGCCAGGCCGTCCCTACCCCGATTTTCTGCATTACCTGGCCGAGAACGGCTACTACGGCCAGGGTGACGTCGACGCCCTGGTCGCGCAGCGGATCGAGAGCCTGCGCAAGCCCACGGGCAAGAGCTTCGAGGATCACGCGCCCGACGGTCGCTGGTACCGAATCCTGCGCAGTAAGGCGGCCGCCGGTGGCACGGTGACCGTGATGACCGACATCACCGAGCAAAAACACGCCGAGCGCGAACTCGTCGATGCGACGCGGCGCACCGAAGTGGCGAACAAGCTCATCTCCGAAAAGAACCGGACGCTCGAAGCCCTCAACAACGAAATCCGCGACAAGAACCAGCAGCTCCAGGAGCAGGCGGCGCAGATCGCCGAATGGAACGCGAGGCTGGAAACGCGCGTCACCGAGCAGGTCGCGCAAATCGGCAAGATGTCCAAGCTGACCCGGTTTCTATCGCCCAAAGTCAGCGACATGATCATGGCGGGTGACGCCGACGATCCGCTCAAAACGCGGCGCAGGGAAATCACCGTCGTGTTCGTCGATCTGCGCGGTTTCACCGGGTTCACCGAGACGGTCGAACCCGAAGAAGTGATGAGCGTGCTGCGCGAGTACCACGCCGGCCTGGGCCGCGAGATCATCGCGCACGACGGAACCATCGAGCACTTTTCAGGCGACGGCGTGATGATTCTGTTCAATGATCCGGTGCCGGTCGACGAACACGAGATGCAGGCGATCCGCATGGCGCTGCGCATGCGCGACGTGATGGCCACGCTGTGCGTGGGCTGGAAGAAACGCGGCTACGCGCTCGGCTTCGGCGTGGGCGTTGCCGGTGGCTACGCGACCATCGGCACGATAGGTTTCGAGGGCCGCCTGGACTACGGCGCGATCGGCACGGTCACCAACCTTTCCGCGCGCTTGTGCGGCGAGGCACACGACGGCCAGATATTGATTTCGCCGCGGATCTTCTCCAAGACCGAGACCCGGATCGAGGCGGAATCGGTGGGAGAACTCTCGCTGAAGGGATTCCAGCGCCCAGTCGTGGCACACAATGTGTTGGGGCTCAGGACATGAAGCGACACGCCGCCGCCCTGTGCAGCGCCGTGCCGTGCAGGCGGCCCGGTTCCACCGTCAACGGCGTGGCCGCGCTGGGCGGCTTGTTCAATGGGCTCGGGGCGGCGGTTTAGCAGCGGCTCTCGACAACGCAGGACCATCATCGTGGTACTCGAAAATCCCGGCCGAATTCGGGTCGGCATTGGCGGTTGGACCTACCCACCGTGGCGCAAGAACTTCTACCCCGATGGATTGCCCCATGCACGCGAACTCGAACACGCGAGCCGGCAGCTCAGCGCGATCGAGATCAACGCCACCTACCATGGCACGCAAAAGCCCTCGAGCTTCGCCAGGTGGCGCGATGAAACTCCGCCCGACTTCGCGTTCTCCGTCAAGGCGTCGCGTTTTGCGACGAATCGCAAGGTGCTTGGCGACTCGCGCGAATCGATCGAGCGTTTCATCGACAGCGGCATTTCGCAACTCGGCGCCAAGCTCGGGCCCGTTGTCTGGCAGTTCATGCCGACGAAGCGCTTCGAGCCCGAGGACTTCGAGGCCTTTCTCAGTGCCCTGCCGCAGCAGGTGGACGGCCTCGCGCTGCGCCACGTGCTCGAGGTGAGACACGAAAGTTTCAAGACCCTGCCCTATTTGCACCTGGCGCGCCGCTACGGCTGCGCTACGGTGCTCGCCGATTCCGACGAGTACCCGTTGTTCTGCGACTTGACGGCGGATTTCGTTTATGCGCGACTGATGCGCTCCGAAGCACAGCTCGCCACCGGCTATGCGCCATCGAGCCTGGACCTGTGGGCTCAGCGCGCCAAGCTGTGGGCCCGCGGCAGCGAGCCCGCTGACCTGCCGCGCGTGCAAAACCAGACCGCGAATGCAGCGCCACCACGCGACGTCTTCATCTTCTTCATCAGCGGCGCAAAAGAACGCGCACCGGCCGCGGCGATGGAGTTGCTGAAGCGTCTGCGTTGAGGGGCCCGGTTCCCTGGTCAGCCCGCGCGCGCAGCGACGAGTTCGCCGACGCGCTCGGCCGCGCCCTTGGCCACTTTGCCCGCGATCGCCACCGATGCGTTCAGGCCGAGCATGCGCGCGAATTCGCCGCGCACCTGCTCGGCCGTCACGCCTTGGAGGCGCTCCATCACTTCCGCGCGCGAGCGAATGCGTTGCAGCGCGAACAGGTCCTGCGCGGCGGCCTCCAGGCGCAGCACCGGCTGCTCCATCGCGCGCATGCTGCGCACCGCGATCTGGTTACGCGCCCGTTCCAGATCGACCGGATCGATGCGCTCGGCCTGGGCACGCAACAGCCGCATGACCTCGACGAAGAACTCGTCCAGGTGCTCGGGTGCGGTCGACGCCTCGATCACGAACTGGCCGCAGGCATCGAGCACGTCGGCCGAGCACGCGGCGTAGTAGACCAGGCCGCGCCGTTCGCGAACCTGGTCGAGCAAGGGCGAACTCATGCCTTCGCCGAACAACGTGGCCGCGACAGCACTGGGGTAGTAATCGCCTTGCAGCGCAGGAATTGGAAAACCCAGCACCACATGGGTCTGCGGCGCCCCGGCCACGCGGCGCGTTGCGACGCCGCCGATATACGCCGGCGCAGGCACGGCGTTGTGCTGGCCGCGCGGCATCGCGCCGAAAGCCGATTGCGCCCAGGCCAGCACCGCGTCGGCCTGAACGCCACCGGCCACGCCGACGATCACGTTCGCGCCGCTGTATTGCCCATGCACATAGCCCATCAATTCGTCGCGCGTGAATCGCTCGATGTTGGCGCGCGTGCCGATCACGGCTTGGGCGAGTGCATGCGTGCCGTAGCAGTTCTTGTCGAACAGCTTGAACGCCGTCGACAGGGCGTCGTCTTCGTCTTCGATGAACTCGTGCAGGATGACCTGGCGCTCGCGCTCGAGTTCGGCCTGCGGAAAAGTGCTGTCCTGCACGATGTCGCCCAGCATCTGCACGAAGCGGCCGGCGTCGCGCGCCATGCCGCGCATGTGGTAAGCCGTGTGGTCCTTGTCGGTGTGCGCGTTGACTTCGGCGCCCAGGCGCTCGGCGTCGAGGTTGATGCGCTGGCAATCGCGCGTGGCCGTGCCCTTGAACGCCATATGCTCGGCGAAGTGGCTGATGCCGTTCAGGCGCTTGCTCTCGTGCGCGCTGCCGGTGCGCACGAAGACGCTGACGCTGGCGCTGTCGAGGTGGGGCAACTCGATCGTGATCACGCGAACGCCGTTCGCAAGGGCGGCGACGCAAGTGTCGGCGTCGCCGGTGTGACTGGAGCGCGGGTTCATCGCCCGATCTTATCCGGCGGGAATCGGCTCAGCATAGGAGCCTGTCGGCTCCTAGGTCGCCAAGGCGTAATGATCGGTCTATGATTCCCCTCCCGGGGCACCCGCGCGCGGCGCCTCTCAACCCAATGGAGCCGAACATGGCCAAGAAGAAGGCGGACAGCGGCGTTTATCGCGTCACGGAAATCATCGGCACGAGCAGCGAGTCATGGGAAGACGCCGCGAAGAACGCGGTCGAAATCGCCGCCAAGTCGCTGCGCGACTTGCGCGTGGCGGAGATTGTCAAGCTCGACATGAAAATCGAGGACGGCAAGGTCGTTGCGTACCGCGCGCGCGTGTCCTTGTCGTTCAAGTACGAAGCCTGAAGCGGCGCCCAGGCTGCGCACTGTCACTCCCGAGGACGAGTCGCCTCGGGTGCTGGCCTGAAGCCGGCGCCAACCTGTTGGAGGGCCAGTATGTCGAACCGACTCCGTTCGTTGACGAGCGCTGCAACGCTGATCGCGGTCTTGCTCGTCGTTTCGGGCTGTGCCAAGCCGCCCTTGCCGCCGTCTGCGCAGGACGAGTTGCTCGCGCGCGGCCGGGATCTCTTCTTCAAGGAAACCTTCGCCGGCAACGGCCGCACTTGCGGCACTTGCCATCCGGCGAGCAACAACTTCACGATCGACCCGGCTTTCATCGCCAAACTGCCGCCCACCGACCCGCTGTTCGTCGCCGAATTCAACCCGGCGCTGCGCACCGGCTTCGAGAGCCCGCGACTGATGCGCGAATTCGGCCTGATCCGCGAAAACCTCGACGGCTTCGGCGACCTGGATCGCCGCTTCGTGATGCGCGGCGTGCCGCATGTCCTGTCGATGCGCGTGTCCGTCGACAATCCGCAGGGGCCACGCACCGGCTGGTCGGGTGACGGCGCTCCCGGCGACGCTTCCTTGCGCTCATTTGCCACCGGGGCCGTGATCCAGCACTTCACGAAGACGCTCAATCGCGTGCCCGGAGTCGACTTCCGCCTTCCCACCGACGCCGAGCTCGACGCCCTCGAGGCGTTCCAGTTTTCGCTGGGACGCCAGAACGACTTGCAACTGCCGCTGCCGCTTAAGGGCTCGCTGGCCGGTCGCGGCCAGGAAATCTTTCTCGACAACGCATTGGGCAAATGCAACCTCTGCCACTCCAACGCCGGCGCGATCGCCCGCGTGGGAAGCGCCAACCTGGGCAATGCCAACTTCAACACCGGCGTCGAGGCTCTGCCCGACCAGCCGGCGCGCCTCACGGGTGAATTGGTTCCGCCCGACGACGGCCTGGGCACGCCCGGCGACGCGACCTTCAACACGCCCCCGCTCGTCGAGGCCGCCGACACCGCGCCGTTCTTCCACAACAACTCGGTCGCCACCCTGGAGGGTGCGGTGGGCTTCTACGACGGCGATGCGTTCAACAGTTCACCGGCAGGCCAGTTCCTGAAGAGCATCGACCCGAACAAAAGGGGCATCGAACTCGACGCCACCCAGGTCCAGGCGATCGCGGCCTTCCTGCGCGTACTCAATGCGATCGAGAACATTCGGCAAACCCAGGTTCTGCTCGACGAAACCCTGATGAACCCGCCGCCGCGCCGCGAAACGCCGCGCGAATTGCTGACACGCGCGCGGCTGTTGCTCGAAGGCGCGCTGCGCGTGCTCGGCCAGGGCGGTAGCGGTGGGCTGACGGCGCAGGCCGCGAC